>NZ_JAGRQY010000216.1:0-15703 GCF_018223905.1 Klebsiella sp. 28 | reverse complement strand
GCCGAGTGGGCCACCGACGCCGTCTGTCGTAAGCTGGGAAACACCACCCCCTGTACCACGGCCGAAGCCCCGCTGCCCGGTTCACAGGAGCCAACGGAAAGTACCCTGCAAAAGATTATCTCCCTCCCCACCCCGCTGCGCGGCTCGGCCGTCTACCGTCACGGCGATCGCACCCCGTCCTGGCTTGGCGACAGCCGCCAGCACCGTAGCCTGGTCTGCGAATGTGAAGCCGTCACTGCCGGTGAAGTGAAATACGCGGTGGAAAACCTGGCGGTCAACACCCTGCTCGACCTGCGCCGCCGCACCCGGATTGGCATGGGGACCTGTCAGGGGGAACTCTGCGCCTGCCGCGCTGCCGGCCTGCTACAGCGCTTTAACGTCACCACGCCCGCGCAGTCGTTAACCCAGCTCTCGGAATTTCTCAATGAACGCTGGAAGGGCGTGCAGCCCATCGCCTGGGGCGATGCGCTGCGCGAAAGCGAATTCACCCGCTGGGTCTACCTCGGCCTGTGCGGATTGCCACAGGAGCACCGGGATGAAGTTTGATTGCGCGATTATCGGCGGCGGGCTCGCCGGCCTGCTGTGCGGGCTGGCCCTGAATCAGCACGGCCTGCGCAGCGTCATCATCAGCCGCGGGCAGAGCGCGCTGCATTTTTCCTCCGCATCGTTAGACCTGCTCTCGGCGCTGCCCAACGGCGATCACGTCACTGACGTCGCACAAGGTCTGCAGCAACTCGCTGAACAGCTTCCTGAACACCCTTATTCCCGGCTCGGCGCCGAGGCGGTACTCGAATACGCTACGCAGGCCGAAGCCCTGCTGGCCGCCTGCGGCGCGGTGATGCAGGGCGATGCGCGCCGGCCGCACCGGCGGGTAACGCCGCTGGGGACGTTGCGCCCGGCATGGCTGTCGCCCCTTGAGGTGCCTGTGGCGCCCCTGCCGTCGCAGGGCGCCTGTCTGGTGGGGATCAGCGGCTTTGCTGATTTTCAGCCGCATCTCGCCGCCGCCGCGCTCGGTCAACACGGAGTTACCGCCGCGGCGGTGGAAATCGAGTTACCGCTGCTGGATGTGCTGCGTGACAACCCGACCGAGTTTCGCGCCGCCAATATCGCCCGCGTCCTGGATGATGAGAATATGTGGCCGGCCCTGCATGCAGCGCTGCTACCGCTGGCGCAGCAGTATGACCTGCTGATCATGCCCGCCTGTTTTGGCCTCGCCGACGATCGCCTGTACCACTGGCTGCAGGCGCGTCTACCCTGCCCGCTGCGTCTGCTGCCGACGCTGCCGCCTTCGGTTCCCGGGATGCGTTTGCATTCTCAGCTGCAACGCCAGTTCATTCGCGAGGGCGGCGCCTGGCTCGCAGGCGATGAGGTGGTGAAAATCAGCCATCGACAGGACGCCGTCGAGGCGGTCTGGACGCGAAATCACGGCGATATTGCGCTGCGTCCGCGCTTTACCGTGCTGGCCAGCGGCAGCTTTTTCAGCAACGGTCTTGTCGCCACTCGCGATAGCGTGCGCGAGCCGATCCTCGGCCTCGACCTTCACCAGACCCTGCCACGGGAAAGCTGGTACCAGCGCGATTTCTTCGCCTCACAACCGTGGCAGCGCTTCGGCGTGAAAACCGATGCCCTGCTGCGCCCCCTGCTGGGCGGGCAGCCGTTCCATAATCTGTTCGCCATCGGCTCATTGCTCGGCGGGTTCGATGCCATTCAGCTCGGCTGTGGCGGCGGCGTCTGCGCCGTTACCGCGCTGCACGCCGCCAGACAGATCCACGCCCTTGCCGGAGGCCGGCCATGAACGATACCCGTTTTGAAAGCTGCATTAAGTGCACGGTCTGTACCACCACCTGCCCGGTAAGTCGGGTCAATCCGCGCTATCCCGGCCCGAAACAAGCGGGGCCGGACGGCGAACGCCTGCGTCTGAAGGATGGCGCGCTGTACGACGAGGCGCTGAAGTACTGCATTAACTGCAAGCGCTGCGAGGTCGCCTGCCCGTCGGATGTGAAAATTGGCGATATCATTCAACGCGCCCGGGCACAGTACGGCCAGCAAAAGCCGACCCTGCGCGACGCCATCCTCAGCCATACCGACCTGATGGGTACCCTTTCCACCCCCTTTGCCCCCCTGGTCAACGCCGCCACCGGCTTAAAACCGGTGCGCCGTCTACTCGACGCGACGCTCAACATCGATCACCGGCGTACGCTGCCGAAATATGGTTTCGGCACCTTCCGCCGCGCTTACCGCCAGCTCGCCGCCCGTCAGAAGCAGTACAGCGAACAGGTGGCTTTCTTTCATGGCTGCTACGTCAACTATAACCATCCACAGTTGGGTAAAGATCTGATTCGCGTCGTCAACGCGCTGGGTACCGGGGTGCAGTTGTTATCAAAAGAAAAATGCTGCGGCGTACCGCTGATCGCCAACGGTTTTTTCGACAAGGCGCGTAAGCAGGCGCAGAGCAACGTCGCCGCGATGCGGGAAAACACGCTACCGATCATTGCCACCTCCTCGACCTGCGCCTTTACGCTACGTGATGAATACCCCCATCTCCTCGATGTCGATAACAGCGATCTTCGCGATCGGGTCGAGCTTGCCACCCGCTGGATCTGGAAACAGCTGGCTGCCGGCAGGACGCTACCGCTGCGCCCGCTGCCGCTGAAAGTGGTCTATCACACCCCGTGTCATATGGAAAAGATGGGCTGGTCGCTGTATACCCTCGAGCTGCTGCGGCTGATCCCCGGCCTGCAGCTGGAGGTGCTGGATTCCCAGTGCTGCGGCATCGCAGGCACCTACGGGTTTAAAACTGAGAATTACGCGGTATCCCAGGCTATCGGCGCCCCGCTGTTCCGTCAGATTGAGGAGAGCGGGGCCGACCTCGTCGTCACCGACTGCGAGACCTGCAAATGGCAGATTGAGATGTCCACCAGCAAACGCTGCGAGCATCCGCTGACGGTGCTGGCGCAGGCGCTCGTCTGAGCCCAGCGCCAGCCTGTGCCGTCAATAGCTCGTTTTCTCTTGCGGCTGGGCGCTGTCAGATTTAAACATCGCCAGCCGGCGGTCCAGCGCCTGGGTATACAGCATGGTATCCACCCCGACGGCGACAAAGTTGGCCCCCCAGGCAAGACATTTTTCCGCCATCGCCGGGTCGACCGCCAGAAATCCGGCCGCTTTCCCCGCCGCGCGAATGCGCCGGATGCTCTGCTCGATCACCCGCTGCACGTCAGGGTGACCGGCATCGTCCGGGTAGCCCAGCGAGGCGGAGAGATCCGCCGGACCGATGAACACCCCGTCAATGCCGTCCACCTCGAGAATAGCGTCCAGGTTCTCCAGCGCGGTTCGGCTCTCGACCTGAATCAGCAGACAAAGTTCGTCATTTGCCTCCGCCATATAATTCTCCACCCTTCCCCAGCGCGCCGCTCTCGCCACGCCGGCGCCAACGCCGCGGCTCCCGATGGGGGGATAACGGGTCGCTGAGACCACCTCCCGAGCCTGCTCGGCGGTATCGACCATCGGCACCAGCAAGGTTCTGGCGCCAATATCCAGCACCTGTTTTATCAGGCTGCGGTTGCCCTCGACCGGGCGAATGACCGGCTGGCTGGCATAGGGGGCAATCGCCTGCAGCTGATGATAAAGGTCCTGAATGGTGTTCGGGGCATGCTCGCCGTCGATCAGCAGCCAGTCGTATCCCGACGTCGCAGCGATCTCCGCCATGTAGGATGAGGTGGAGCTCAGCCACAGGCCGATTTGCGTCTCACCGCGTAATAATCCCCGTTTGAAGGGGTTAGATAACAGTGCGTTCATAGCGATTCCTTTATTCAATGCTGTACGCTGCCGCGCTGGGGTACCGCGCGGGTAAGGCTCAATGAAAAGATAATGACCACCCCGACAATGGCGACGCCGGCCAGGGTTAACAGTCCGGCGGCGCTGCTGGCGAACAACGTTTCGGCCTGCACGCGCACGATCGGCGCCAGAAAACCACCGATGGCGCCAAACAGGTTAACAAAGCCAATCCCTGCGGCCAGCGCCGTGCCGGACAGCAGCTGCGTCGGCATCGTCCAGAAGACCGGCTGCACGGCGATCACCCCGACCGCCGCCACGCACAGCGCGATGATAGCCAGCACCGGCGCCACCAGTCCGGACACTGCAATCCCGACCGCCGCCGCCAGCAGCGTCAGGGCGGCAATATTGCGTCGCTCGCCGGTGCGATCGGAGTAGCGAGGGATAAGCCAGGTGCCAAACAGCGCCGCCACCCACGGGATGGCCGTCACCACCGAGGCAACGAAGCCGACTTTGGTGCCCAGCAGCGCAGCAACCTGGGTGGGCAGGAAGAAAATCAGACCATAGACCGCCACCTGAATGGTCAGATAAATCAGCGCCAGCTGCCAGACCCGCCCGTTACGCAGCGCATCGGACAGGCGCGAGGCAATCTTTTTCTCCTCCTCGCGCGCCAGCTCGCTTATCAGCGCCTGTTTCTCCGCTGCGCTCAGGAAGCGGGCATGCTGCGGCGAATCGTCCAGCCAGAAGAAGGTGAACGCTCCCGCGGCGACGGCGAGCAGGCCTTCAATGACAAACATCCAGAACCAGCCGGGATGGCCCATAAATCCATGCATCTCCAGCAGCGCACCGGATAAAGGCGATCCCAGCGTCAGGGCCAGCGGCGCGCCCATATAAAACAGCCCCATAATGCTGGCGCGGTTTTGCTGGGGAAACCACTGTGAAGTGAGGTAGATCATTCCGGGAAAGAAGCCCGCCTCCGCCGCGCCCAGCAGGGTACGTACCAGCAGGAATTTCGCTTCCGTATCCGCCCACGCCATCGCCGCCGACAGCACGCCCCACAGCAGCGTGGTGCAGCCGATCCATCGCCTGGCGCCAAATTTGCGCATCAGCAGATTGGCCGGCACCCCGAGGAAGGCATAGACCACAAAGAAGATACCGGCCCCCAGCGCGTAGGCCTCATTGCTGAGTCCGGTATCCAGCTGGTAGGTCTCTTTGGCGAAACCGATATTAGAACGGTCAAGAAACGCCAGCACGTACAACGCTAGCATAAAGGGGATTAAGCGGGCGCGGTTTTTCTTCACCACGCTCTCCAGCAGAGTGTTGCTCATCATAATATCCTCAGGCGCGGGCCGCCGGGCGGCCCGACGCAATCAGTGTTGATAAGGACGCTTCAGGTTGCAGTCGCGATTGAGCTCGACGCCAAAGCCGGGTTTATCCAGGACCGATTTATGAATGCGCCCTCTCTCCGGCACCGGCTCGCCGAGCAGGATCGGGTCGAACTGCGGGCGCAGCGTGGCGCAGTCCGGACTGGTCATCAGAAACTCACTGAACGGCGTGTTGGTGAAGGTGATCACCGCATGATGTGAGTAAACCGACGAGCCGTGGGGCACTACCAGCTGCCCGCGCGCTTTGGCGATGGCCGCGATCTCCACCAGAGTGGTTAAGCCGCCGCACCAGCCGACGTCGGGCTGCATAATATCGATGCCGGTTTCCGACAGGGTGCGGAAGGACTGCAGCGTGCCGTGGTGCTCGCCGCTGGTCACCATCATCCCGGCAGGCGCCTGGCGCTTCAGCTCGCGATAGCCTTCATACTGCTGCGGCGGCAGGCACTCTTCGATCCACTTGAGGTTATAAGGGGCGCAGGCATGGGCAAGTTTGGTGGCATAGTTAACGTCCTGGCTCATCCAGCAGTCCAGCATTAACCAGAAATCCGGGCCGCATTTTTCGCGCATATCCGCCACCATGGCGACGTCTTTGCGGATCCCGGCGTCGCCATCGTGCGGCCCCCAGTGGGTAGGCATTTTGCCGCCGATAAAGCCCATCTCCTGCGCCAGGTCCGGACGTGCGCCGGTGGCATAGAACTGGATTTCGTCGCGCACCGCCCCACCCAACAGTTTGTAGACCGGCAGGCCAACCACTTTCCCGAAGAGGTCCCACAGCGCCAGGTCGACACAGGAGATGGTATTCATCACCAGGCCGCCGGATCCCGCGTAGTAAAGGGTGGCGTTAAGCATCTGGTCATGGATCAGTTTGATATCGCTGACGCATTTGCCTTCGATAAAGCGGTTGAGATGTTTTTCGACGATAAAGCAGCCCATCTCCCCGGCCGTCGACACCGCAAAGCCGGTCTGTCCGTTGTCGGCTTCCACTTCCACAATCAGCGTCCCCAGCACGTTGATGCCAAACGACTGCCGGGACTGCTCATACTGTTTATATTTGCTCATCGGGGTGGCGATATGATCGTCAATCCAGTGGTTAGCCCCCTGGTCATGGTAATCGCCGCCGCCGGCGCCCTGCTCTGCTGTGGCGCCGCCGATGAACCAGGCGCGGACGTGTTTAATTTTCGGTAGGGTCATGATGTTCTCCTTATGATGAGGCGAGTTGTTCGAAGGGGCTTTTCCACCCCAGCAGACGTGAAATATCTTTCGCGCAGGCAATCGCCTTACCAGCCAGGTAATCGCGATTGTCTTCATTGATTTGCAGACGGGTACCCACCAC
This sequence comes from Klebsiella sp. 28, assembly GCF_018223905.1. Lineage (NCBI taxonomy): Bacteria > Pseudomonadati > Pseudomonadota > Gammaproteobacteria > Enterobacterales > Enterobacteriaceae > Klebsiella > Klebsiella sp. 28. Next base: position 9,214 of record NZ_JAGRQY010000216.1, on the reverse strand, counting down.
CGAGATGGCGGCGGTCAGGTCGTTATTGGCGTTAAATACCGGGGCAGCCACGCAGCGCACATCCGGATAGTCCTCGCCATTATCAAAGCTCCAGCCCCGGGCGCGGATCCGCCCCAGCTCCTCCCGCAGCTGCTGAGCATCGGTGATGGTCGTTGGCGTGGCCCGCTCCCACTGCAGGTCTTCGATAATCGACGCCTGAACGCTGGCGGGCTGCCAGGCCAGCAAACATTTGCCGATCCCGGAGCGGTAAAGCGACAGGCTCTTACCCTCATGCGAGCGCACGCTGATGGTGGCGGGAGACTCAATTTTCAGAATGTAGTAGGCGTTACCCTGATCGATAATGCCCAGATGACAAAGCAGGCCGCACTCATCCATCAGCCGGGTGAGGCGCGGCCGCGCCAGCTCGCGCAGGTCCATTTTGCTCAGCGCCTGCCCGGCCAGCTCCACCAGCTTGGTCCACAGGCAGTAGTTATCCTGATTATCCATACTGATGAAGCGCTGCTTTTTCAGCTCGCCCAGCAGCAGATACACCGTGCTTTTCGGGATCCCCAGCTCCGCTATTATCGTCGCCGCGCTGCAGGGGCCGATGCGGCCAATTAAATTGAGGATCTCAATCGCGCGGGTCAGCGCCGGGACTTTCGTTGATTCCAACATACTGGACTCCAATCCTGAATACTGGAATCAGTGTTGCGATTGTCCGGGCGGTAAAGTGTGAGCGACATCGCGGGGCAATCGTTTTCCCGTATACTGGACCGTTCGCAGCAGAAAATTGCGACTTAACGCACAGAATTTTTTCAGAAGAGTACAACAGGTTGGACGACCGGCGCCCCGAGGATACGGTGCGCCGGGGGGAATGACTTACAGCGAGAGGGAATCCACCACGTTAATCCAGCCATGTTCGCTGGCCAGCGGTTGGCCATTCAGCCAGCGACGCAGCATGTTTAACGCCATCATAGCGCAGACTTCCTGGCGTACCGCCAGGCTGTGGCGGGTGGCGCTAAACTTCACCCGCAGTGCGAAGGTGCCGTCCGGGGTGGCCAGGGCCACGTTAAGATGATCGTTTTCCTGACCGCTCACCGCCAGAGCCAGGCCGGCAAAATGGTTTATGCGCCGCTCGGCCGCCCAGCGGGCCGCCTGCGCCAGCGTCTCCTCCTGCGCCGGAACGACTTCGCTGGCCAGCAGCGGCGCGCCGGCGCGGGACAGCTGGAGCGCCAGCAGGCCGCTGGTAAACTGCTCGCTGAGCGTCAGGCTCAGCTGCCGCTCCTGCAGACAGCGGGCGATTTGCGCGGGTAACCCTTCCGTACCTTCGAAAATCAGGCTGTCGCCAGCCACCTTACGCACCTCCGGCCACAGGGCCAGCATGGCGTCGCGCTGGTTGGCCGGTCCGGTTAGCTTGAGTTCAATGATCGGCATCGACGAGCGGTAACCCATCACCACGCCCGGAGGCAGCGTCAGCGGATTAAGACTTTGCGCCAGCTCGCTCTCCGAGCGGCCAAAGGTGGTCAAACGCAGGCATACCGGCGGGTCCGGCAGCGTAAAGCGCTGGCGCAGGCGCGGTAAAATTTCCTGCTCGACCATCACCTTAAATTCAGAGGGGACCCCGGGAGTGAAAAACATCAGGCAGCGGTTGAGCTGGATGGCAAAGCCACAGGCCGTACCGACCGGGTTGTTGATCATCTCAGCGCTGGCCGGGATTTCCGCCTGCTTACGGTTGCTTTCCGCCATCGGCCTGCCGCGCTCGGCAAAAAAGCGGGTCATGGTTTCCAGCCACTCCGGATGCAAAATAAGCCCTTCGCCTTTCGCAGTGGCGGCGGCCAGCGCGCTCAGGTCGTCGCTGGTTGGGCCAAGGCCGCCGTTGACGATCAGCACATCCGCCTGTTCGCTGCGTTCGCGCAGAATCGCCACCAGCGCATCGAGATTGTCGCCAACGGTATTGCGGCGCGTTAACGGTAAACCCTGATTAAAAAAGAAATCCGCCAGCCATGCCGCATTGGTATCAACGATTTGACNNTCCACATTCAACATTGCTCACTCCTTGCCTGCCAGGTGAGAAATACTATAACGCAAAGCGGGATGCTGACGAGGAGGAAAATCTGGCGCAGCAAGAAGATGCCGCGCCGGAAGAGATTAGAAGCTGGCGCTGGCGCCGATGTATGGGCCGTCGGCGATGGTGTTATCGCGGTTGCCATCTTTGCCCGCCAGGTTCAGGTAACGGTAGCCGGCCTGGATGCTAAGCGGACGCATAATGGTCCAGCTGGCGCCGACGTTGGCTTCCTGGTAGCTATCAATGCCGCTGGAGAGCGAATCCGGAGAGTAGTAATAATCGCCGTACAGGCGGAAGCTGTCGCCGATTTTCCACTGCAGGCCGCCGCCGACCGCGGCCGCATAACCTTCATCGCCCTGTTTCGGATTGGTGTAAATACCTTTACCACCCACGGTCGCGAGGAACGGCCCCAGCGGAATATTGAGTCCCAGGCCTAAACCCGCGGCGTCGCCGTCGTTATCGCTGTGCAGCCAGTTACCCGAAACGGCCAGGCCGGTGGACTCGGTGCCGAAGCCGACGCCAAGGTTGGTGTAATGCTCGCCGGCTTCACCGGTAACGCTAATCGCATGGGCCGCCGAAGAAACCATCATCACGCCCGCCAGCGCCATAAAAATGCTTTTTTTCATTATTTACTCTATCCAGAAAATTAAAATCAAAGAAGTCCCGAAAAAACCTGAAAATTCTACTGCGCACCCATCAGGAATCAATGACCTGGCGAAATGAATTTTCACAAGAGTGTAACCAGTTGCGTATTTTTACGGCATCGAGCGTTGCCAGAACCACGAACAGCCTATTCAACGCCAGTAATATTCATGTTTATTATGATTAACGCTGACACATTGACGAAAACAGAGAGCTGGCGCCGCACGATCGGCGCGGCGCGGGTGGATAAGGGAATAATTAATGCTGCAGCCGGGCCAGACATTCCGGGGCGAGGCCGGTCAGTTTCGCCACCAGCGACAGGTCGAGTCCGTTAGCAAGCATCGCCCGGGCGATACGCTCCGCGGTCTGCTGCTCACCTTGCTCGATACCTTGCTGTAGACCTTGTTCAAGACCTTGCTTTAATCCTTGCTGATGGCCGCGTTGTTCCAGAAACTGGGCAATATTCATTAGCGTCTCCTTATGCGGCCGCCGGGGGACGTTTTGCGCAAGATGGCGCAAAAAAGCAACCGGATCGGCGGCGTTTCCTGCCTGTAATAAATAGTGCAACAGCGTCTTAAGCTGCCTGCGGCTAGTGTATCCCAGCGCCAGGAGCCTGACCAGCTGCTCATGCAGGTCCATCAAATCCCGCTGGCGAATATGCTTCTGCAGCAGCTCCAGCATCGCCACGCGCCGGTGGCGCATGATTTCATCGTCCGGGGTGCTAGTGATATCAATTAAGGGAAAATCTTCACCATAGATCCGCCGCGCGATGTCCGGATCGGCAAAGCCTGCCAGCCAGCACATCGGGTAAGGCCAGGGAGAAACGCGACCATGATAAAACAGCAGCGGGATCACCAGCGGCAGCTGCGTATGCCCTTTATCCAGATGACGCTGCATCGCGGCTATCGCATAGCGCATCAGGCGAAATGCCATATGGCGGTCCGCCGAGCTTTGGTGCTCTATCAACAGATAGATATAGCCCTCCCCCGCCTGCGTTTGCAGCGAGTAAAGGATATCGGAATGACTCGCCCGCAGTTCGTCGTCGATAAAGCTCCCGGACTCCAGCCGCAGCGTGTTCAGGTTACATAACGCGCGCAGCGGTGCGGGAAGGTGAATGTCCAGAAAATCCCTGGCCGTCGCCCGATGCGACAGCAGGTGTTTAAATACAGCATCGTGGGGGGAATTCGTCGCCCTTTCCATGGCGGTGCTCCATACAATCATTTTTGCTTAACGTAGCACTCAACAAGACCTGAACTGTATTTCGCTTGCAGTTTACCGAGGCGGCTCGCAAACTATTTCACCAGCATACCGCCCCATCCCTCTGCAGGAGAAAACCCATGCGCCACAGGACGATTGTTTGCCCGCTGATCGAGAATGAAGGCCATTATCTGCTTTGCAAAATGGCCGCCGACCGCGGGGTTTTTCCCGGGCAATGGGCCTTATCCGGCGGCGGCGTGGAGCCAGGGGAACGTATTGAAGAGGCGCTGCGGCGGGAAATACGCGAAGAGCTCGGCGAAAAACTCATCCTTACCCATATCGCGCCATGGTGCTTTCGCGACGATACCCGCGTCAAAACCTACCCCGACGGGCATCAGGAAACGATCTACATGATCTATCTCATCTTCGACTGCGTGAGCGCCAATCGCGATGTGACGATCAACGAGGAGTTTGACGATTACGCCTGGGTCAAAGCCGAAGATCTCAAAAACTACGATCTTAATGCCGCCACCCGCGTTACTCTCAGCCTGAAAGGGCTACTTTAGTCCAGCATACCGCGTTCAACCCACCCGGCGTTATGCCGCGGGATAATGCGGGTGGCTACGATACGGTCGCATGCGTCTGCTGCCTGACCCACTCGCACAGCGCCCGGCGCGAAATCTTAATCCCGCCGTTTTTTAACGTTTCCGGCAACCGCAGCCAACGCACCGGCTGCTGAAAACGCGCTAACCGCTCAGCGCTCCATGCCGCCAGCGCGCTCAACTCGCAGCCGTCATCGCATTCCACCACCGCTACCGGGCGCTGGCCATATTCCGCATCATCCAGCGGCACGATAAACACCTGCTGTACCTGTGGATGGGCGAGTATCACACGCTCGACCTCTTCCGGTTGAATACCTTCTCCACCGCTAAAAAAGAGGTTATCCATTCGCCCAACAACCGTCAGCCGACCGTTATGCAATGCTCCGCGATCGCGCGTCGCAAACCAGCCTTCATTGTTGGTTAATGACAACAATTGACCATCCCGCCAGTAGCCTGCGGCCATACTCGACGCCCGCAGCCAGATCTCGCCGGCGACTATTTTCACCTCTCGCCCCGGCAGCGCTTCGCCAACATCCGCAGCGCCGTCGGCCTCTTTGGCACACACGGTGGAGGCGAATTCGGTGAGGCCATAGCCGCAGAAGCTGCGTATGCCCTGCTTTCGCGCCCGTTCAGTCAATTCGACCGGGATCGACGCGCCGCCGAGCAGCACCGCCTTGAGGGAAACCGCAGCATCATCATTCAGCAGGCGCCATAGCTGAGTCGGCACCAGCGAAGCATGGGTACAGCCGTGCAGCATCTGCGCCAGCGGCTGTTTGTCACGTACCGTGAGTCGCGCGCCGGCCAGCAGCCAGCGCCAGACGATCCCCTGACCGGAGACATGGAACAACGGCAGCGACAGCAGCCAGTCATCTCCTGCGGCAAACGGCATCAGCGCCAGCACGCCAGCCGCGCTGGCCAGATGGGCGTTGGCGCTATGTACCGCCGCTTTCGGCAGGCCGGTTGAACCGGAGGTCAACGTCATCGACACCAACCGATCGCCATTCCAGCAAGCAGCATGCTCGCCCTCGACCAACTGCAGGGTTAACATCGGTAAATTCCCCGGCAACACATCGCCATTCAGCACCAGCTGATGCTGCATGGTTAACGCGGGTAACAACGCCTGCAGCAACACCGCTGGCAGCTGCGGATTCAGCGGCAGCACCCGCGCCCCGCACTGCAGCAGCGCCAGCCATGCCAGCAGAGTTTCCGGCTGGTTATAGGCCCGGAGCGCCACGCCCTGCCCTTCCATTACGCCCTGCGCGGCAAAACCAGACGCCAGCGCGTCAACCCGCGCGCATAGCTCCCGCCAGGTCAGCGGCTGGTTATTCAGACGTAAGGCGAGGGCCTCTCCGCGCCGCTGACGCCAGTGCCGCCAGGGCCAGTCGTTAAAGGTCACAGCAGCGGCTCCAGCGCAGCAATGTTGAGCACCGGCAGCGTACTTTCGGGCCATGGCCGTACCAGCTGGGCGCCCATCAGCGACAGCGTATCCAGCCCAGGAATAGTCTGCGGCGTCAGCCAGGCGGCAATCCGCGCCAGCTGGGTTAAGCCGAGACTGGACTCGATCGACGAGCTGATCACTACGCTCAACCCCAGCGCATGCGCCGCGGCGACCTGTTGCTGCACCTTCAGCAAACTGCCGGTTAGCGTCGGTTTGATCACCACCGCACGCACCCCCGGCTCGGCGACAAAGCGGAAATCCGCCTCGCGCAGGCTTTCATCCCAGGCGATAGCGATCCCTGTCTCGCGGCTAAAGGCCCGAGAATCCTCCCGCGTTTTGCAAGGTTCTTCAAGAAAAGCAATGCGCTGGCGGTACGCCGGATTAACGTATTTGGCGAACTGTTGCGCTTTGAGCGGCGTCCAGGCGCGGTTGGCATCGAGCCGCAGCTGCAGGTCGGGGATCGCCTCCAGCAGCAGATTGACCACCATACCGTCGCGGACCGCCTCCCAGAGGCCAACTTTGACCTTAGCGACCTTCTCGCCGGGCATCGCCGCCAGTCTGGCGAATAGCTCATCCGGATCGCCGGAGCAGAGCGGCGCCGCGCGATAATCCGCGGCCTGCGGTAGTTCGCCGCCAAGCTCCGCCTGCGCGCAGCTGATGCCAAACGCGACGGAGGGCTGCGTGGGAAGCGGCGGCTCGGCGCCGTCGCGCCAGGCCTGTGCCCACGCTAACAGCGCCATTTGCGCCTCTTCCAGCGTCTCGACACTGAATCCCGGCAGGGGAGAAATTTCGCCCCAGCCTTCGCGTTCCCCCTCCTGCAGGCGGATGAACAGCCCGTCGCGGGTTTTTAACCGCCGCTCGCGCAGCACCACGCCCGCGTCCATCGGTATCTGCCAGCGGTAAACCTGCGAAACGCGCATTATGGATTCCGTTTAAATTTGCTGAAGTCCGGCTGACGTTTCTGGTTGAAGGCATTGCGGCCTTCCTGCCCCTCTTCCGTCATATAGAACAGCATGGTGGCGTTGCCCGCCAGCTCCTGCAGACCAGCCTGGCCGTCGCAGTCGGCGTTCAGCGCCGCTTTCAGGCAGCGCAAGGCCATCGGGCTGTTCTGCAGCATTTCACGACACCAGCGCACGGTCTCTTTTTCCAGATCCGCCAGCGGTACCACGGTATTCACCAGCCCCATGTCCAGCGCCTGCTGAGCGTCATACTGGCGGCACAGGAACCAGATTTCGCGCGCTTTTTTCTGCCCGACGATCCGCGCCATATAGGAGGCGCCCCAGCCGCCGTCGAAAGAGCCGACTTTTGGCCCGGTCTGGCCGAAGATGGCGTTTTCCGCCGCGATAGTCAGATCGCACATCATATGCAGCACGTGACCGCCGCCGATAGAGTAGCCGGCCACCATCGCGACCACCGGTTTCGGGCAGGTGCGGATCTGACGCTGGAAGTCGAGCACGTTAAGATGATGAACGCCGGAGTCGTCCTGATAGCCGCCGTAGTCGCCGCGGACTTTCTGGTCGCCGCCGGCGCAGAAGGCTTTCTCACCTTCACCGGTCAGCACGATGACGCCGATATTGTCGTCATAGCGGGCATCCGCCAGCGCCTGGATCATCTCTTTGACGGTCAGCGGGCGGAAGGCGTTGCGCACCTGCGGACGATTAATGGTGATTTTGGCAATCCCGTCAGTCGATTTGTGATAGCGAATATCGGTATAGCCTTCGGAGCAATCGTGCCATTCAACGGGGGCGTAGAGCATTGCTTCATCAAGAGAGATCATAGAATGTCCTTCAGTTAACTTGCCAGAATCTGCGCCAGACAGGCAATCACCGCCGCCGGGTTGTCCCGGTGCGCGTTGTGTCCGGCATGGTGAATAAGATGGAGATCCGCCGCGAGCGTCTGCGCGATGGCGCGAAACTTCGCGTCGCGCTCGCCGCACAGGTAGTGAAAAGGAAAATCGCGCGCCTGCAGAGACGCGCGCAGATCGGCCTGCGCGGCAAGGGAGGTTGCCTGCAGCATCGCCGCCAGCGTCGCGCCGTTGTTCCGGCTGCGTAAGGCGACCAATGACTCACGCTGCGCGGCATTCAGCGAAGCGAAGACCGGCTGCTGATACCAGTCGGCAAAGACCTGCTCAAGCGGCTCGCGGCGAAAACGTTCCGCCCAGGCGCTGTCATTGCTGCGCCGCGCCTGCCGCGCCTCTGCATCCTGCAGGCCCGGATGGCCGCCTTCAACGATCAGCCCGCGCATGCCTGCGCGCGGCTGGCTGGCGAAGTTCATTGCCACCCGGCCGCCCAGCGAGTAGCCGATCAGCCAATACTTATGTATGTTGTAACTATTAAACATAGACTGCAGCAGAGTATTGACCCCGGCAAAGTCCTGCACCGCGATATCCGCGGAGCCGCCGTGCCCCGGCAGATCGAGGTACAGCCGCGGCCAGGCGGGAAAGGCGTCGCCCACTTTCCGCCACTCGTTGCGGTCGCCGGAAAAACCGTGCAGAAACACCAGCCAGGGATAGCCCGGCTGGCCGTTGTCGACAGCAGCGCTGAGGATCACAGGCGACTTACCTGCGCCAGCAGCTGCTGGAGGGTCTGCGCGCCGTCGGTCTCATTGACCGCCAGCTCAATCACCGTCGCCCCTGCCCTGCGCCAGGCGCCGGCCAGCGCCTCATCCAGCGACGGCCAGTCATCAGGGCGATGATAGGCCAGGCCGAACATCGCCGCCGCGTGGCTGAAATCCACGTCCTGCGGCATTAAATAGAACTGACGGCGTTCGTCCTGCGGCGTCGGCAGCATAGAAAAAATCTGCCCGCCGTTGTTATTCACCACGATCAGCACCAGCGGCGCCGACGCCTGGCGCAGCAGGGCCAGCGAGTTGAGATCGTAGAGCGCGGAGAGATCGCCAACGATGGCCAGCGTCGGTCGGGCGCTGGCGCGCTGCACGCCGGCCGCAGTGGCGATCAGGCCATCGATGCCGCTGGCGCCGCGGTTGCTGTAGACCGGATACCCGGCCGGTAGCTGCGCCAGGGCGTCGATCAGGCGCACCACCAGGCTGTTGCCAACAAACAATTGGCCCTGCTCCGGCAGATAGCCCCGAATACGCTGCGCCAGCTGCGCTTCGCCAAAAGGCTCGTTGCTGGCGACTGCAGCCTGCCACGCCTGCCCGGCAAGCTGTGGGATCACCGTCGCCCACGGCTGGCGTTTCTCCGCCGGATGTAATTCGAGCCAGCGCTCAACGCTTGAGAGCAGACGGCGACCGCGGTGCTGCGCCGGGTCGAGGCGACCGGGCAGATTATCC
>NZ_JAGRQY010000215.1:0-7951 GCF_018223905.1 Klebsiella sp. 28 | reverse complement strand
GTACTGGATGTAGCAAAACTGCTGTCAGTACTTCTGCACCCTGAGGCGCCCTCGCTGACGGCCCTGCTGGCAGGCGAGCAGCCGCAACGACGAATTTGCTCATTGTTAATCCCGGCCACCGCGGGCACCGGATCCGAAGCGACGCCGAACGCCATTCTGGCGATCCCCGAGCAGCAGACGAAGGTGGGGATCATCTCCCCGGTGCTGCTTCCGGACTATGTCGCCCTGCTGCCGGAGCTGACCACCAGCATGCCGCCCAGCATCGCGGCGTCGACCGGAATCGATGCTCTGTGTCATCTGCTGGAGTGCTTTACCTCCACCGTCGCCAACCCGGTGAGCGATAACGCCGCGTTAATCGGTTTACACAAGCTGGTACGCCATATCGAGCGTTCGGTAAATCAGCCGCAGGATCTGACGGCGAAGCTGGAGATGCTCTGGGCCTCGTGGTACGGCGGCGCAGCGATCAACTATGCCGGCACTCACCTGGTGCATGCGCTCTCCTATCCGCTTGGCGGTACCTGGCACCTGCCGCACGGGGTGGCCAACGCCATTCTGCTGGCGCCCTGCATGCGGGTGGTCCGCCCTCACGCGGTGGCGAAGTTCGCTCAAGTCTGGGACCTGATCCCCGATGCAGATCGCACGCTCAGCGCGGAAGAGAAATCCCATGCGCTGGTCGCATGGCTGGCGGCGCTGGTCAAACGACTGCCGCTGCCGGACAACCTGGCCGCGCTAGGCGTGCCTCAGGAGAGTATTTCCGCCCTCAGCGCAGCGGCGCAAAACGTCAAACGCCTGATGAACAATGCCCCATGCAGCGTCAGCCGCGAAGAGATCGCGGCCATCTACCAAACGCTGTATCCAGAACATGCCTAACAGGAGAAAGTTAAATGAGGAAAGCTATTAGCGGCGTACTCACCGCCATTGTCACTCCCTTTACCGCCGAGGGAGCGCTTAACCTGCCGGCGCTACGCCAGCAGGTGCAGCGCCAGCTCGCCGCAGGCAACGGTATTTTCTGCGGCGGCACCAACGGCGAGTTTTTTGTCCTCAATGAGGAAGAGAAGATCGCCGTCGCCAGAACCTGCGTGGAAGAGGCGGCCGGTCGCGCGCCGGTGGTGGCCCATATTGGGGAGGTTTCCACCCGGGAGACGCGCCGGCTGGGCCAGCAGATCGCCCGCCTCGGAGTTGACGCGGTATCGGCCATTACCCCGTGGTTCGTGCCCTTGAAGCAGGAAGGGCTGATTAACCACTATACGGCGATCGCCGACGCGCTGAGCGTCCCGCTCTTTCTTTACAACATTCCCGCCCGCACCGGGAACACTATTGCCCCGGAGACCGCGCGCCAGCTGGCCCGCCACGAGAATATCGTCGGCATTAAGGATAGCGCCGGCAGCTACGACAGCCTGAAAGGCTTTCTCGACGCGGTGCGCGATATCGACGGTTTCGACGTTCTGAACGGGCCGGACTCGCTTATCCATCAGGGATTCGTCGACGGCTGCTCGGCCTGCATCTCGGGGCTTGCCAACGTCGCCCCCGCTGAAATTAACGCCATCTGGTCGCGCTTTCACGCCGGGGATATCGCCGGATCGCGCCAGGCCCAGGAGCAGGTAACGGGCCTGCGCACCGATCTGTATAAAGTGGCGTTCTCGCCTGCGGCGGTGAAGAAAGCCCTGCAGCTAATGGGTCACGAGGTGGGCGACAGCCGCTACGCGGTGCAGTTTAGTGACCACCAGCTGCAGCAGATACGCGACATCATCGCTCGTTATTTAGCGTAATACTTGCTGCGCTTTTTTAATAAAACAGACCGGGTACCGCCGTGCCCAGGATTCGTACGCCCAGAGAGAGGCTAAGATGAATCATTTTACCGCTGAAGATACCTTTATTATTGTCGGCATTGTTATTGCCTATATTCTGTTTACCACCTGGCTGACATTCCGTATTCGTAGTAAAAATTCCGGGGATTTTATGGAAGGCTCGCGCGCCATGCCGGCCTTTATTGTCGGTATATTACTGATGTCAGAATATATTGGCGCCAAATCGACCATCGGTACTGCCCAGGCCGCCTTTGAGAGCGGAATTGCCGCCTCGTGGTCCGTGCTGGGGGCAGCCATCGGCTTTCCGCTGTTCGGTTTAATCCTGGTGAAACGCATCTATAACACCGGAAAAATCACCATTTCCGGCGCCATCGCTGAAAAATATGGCAACAGTACCAAAAATATTATCTCCCTGATTATGATTTATGCGCTGCTGCTGGTTAACGTGGGCAATTACGTCAGCGGTGCCGCAGCCATCTCCACCGTATTAAAAGTGAATTTACCGGTAGCCGCCTTTATTACCGCCATTGTGAGTACCTTTTATTTCGCGTTCGGCGGCATGAAGGGCGTCGCCTGGGTCACCATGTTACACAGCGCGTTGAAATACGCCGGTCTGCTGATCATTCTGGGTTTTGCCCTGTCCAAAACCGGCGGCTTCTCGCCGATGATGGAGAAGATGCCGGATTATTACTGGACATGGGATGGCAACATTGGTGCTGGCACGATCTTCGCCTGGCTCATCGGCACTATCGGCTCCATTTTTTGCACCCAGTTTGTCATTCAGGCCATTAGCTCAACCAAAGACGTTCGGTCAGCGAAACGCTCCACCTGGATCGCCTTCTTTTTCTGCCTGCCTATCGCCTTTGCCATCGCCATTATCGGCGTCGCGGCGAAATACCTGCATCCCGAGATCAACAGCCTGTATGCCCTCCCGGTCTTTCTGCAGGACATGAACCCGTGGCTGGCAGGTCTGGTGACAACGTCACTTGTGGCATCGATTTTCGTCAGCGTAAGTACCGTAGCCCTGGCCATTGCCTCGCTGGTGGTGAAGGATTTTTACGTACCATGGCGCAACCCAACGCCGGACCAGGAATTCAGAGCCACACGCTGGGCGTCGCTAATTATCGGCTTCCTGCCGCTGATCTTTGTGCTGCTGGTACCGGAGGTGCTGAAACTCTCCTTCTTTACCCGCGCCATTCGCCTCTCCATTACCGTGGTGGCGGTCATCGCCTTCTATGCCCCCTTCTTCAGAAGCACTCGGGGCGCGAATGCCGGCCTGATCGGCGCCTGTGTGGTGACGTCCGTCTGGTATTTACTCGGCGACCCGTTCGGCATCAATAACATGTATGTCGCCCTGGCGACCCCGGCCATCATCATGGTGATTGACCGCCTGATCCCAAATAAATCACAACCATCCCCCGCCCCAGTTGAGCAACGTGGAGTATAAAACATGACCGTAATTCCGCCTTTTGACGGTGTCATTCGCCAACACCAGCAAGATGAACACATCGCATGGGCAATGCTTCCCTGCGCCTGCCCGCAGAACCATGCCGCCAATCGGCTGCCGCTGGATGACGGCAGCCTGATGTGCGTCTGGTTTGGCGGCTCCCAGGAGGGAAAAGCCGATATTTCTATCTGGGGATCGCGGTTAGCCCCCGGCAGTGACCGCTGGAGTGAGGCGGTCAAGCTATCTGATGACCCAGACCGCTCAGAACAAAACCCGGTGCTGTTTCAGGCGCCCGATAACGTGCTGTGGCTGTTGTGGACAGCGCAATTTGCCGGAAACCAGGATACCGCCATTGTGCGCTACCGTCTCTCCCACGATGGCGGACGAAGCTGGGGGGCCATCGATACGCTGCTGGATCAGCCGGGTACCTTTATTCGCCAGCCAATAAGCGTTATGTCTGACGGCAACTGGCTGCTGCCGGTCTTTTACTGCCGTACCGAACCCGGCGAGAAATGGGTGGGTAACAATGACGTCAGCGCGGTGAAGATCTCTTCAGACTGCGGAAAAAGCTGGCGTGACGTGGCGGTCCCGGAGAGCCTGGGTTGTGTCCATATGAGTATCACTCCGCTTCCGGACGGCAGACTGGCAGCCTTCTTCCGCAGCCGCTGGGCGGATCATATCTGGTTCAGCCAGTCCAGCGACCAGGGAGAGAGCTGGTCTGCGCCGGTACCGACGACGCTTCCGAACAACAACTCGTCCATTCAGGCGACCCCCCTGGACAATGGTGAACTGGCGCTGGTGTTCAATAATATGAGCGCCGCCGGCGCCACGGAACGCCGCGCCTCGCTGTATGATGAAATTGCTGACGACGATGGCCGTAGGGAGCCGGAAGCGACCGGGAAAAGCGCCTTCTGGGGCGCACCACGCGCGCCGATGACCGTCGCTATTTCAGCCGATGGTGGTGAAAGCTGGCCGTGGCTGCGCAATCTCGATGAGGGTGACGGCTACTGCATGACCAATAATTCGGAGCAGAAGCTGAACCGGGAGTTCTCCTACCCCAGCATCAAACAGGGAGCAGACGGTAATTTGCATATCGCCTACACCTGGTATCGCCAGGCGATCAAGTATGTTCGTGTCTCGCCACAGTGGGTAAAAGGAGAAAGCGCATGATTATCGGTAATCTGCAGGCGCTGCAGCAGGCTGGTCTGCCGCCGGCGTTAAAGCAGCTATTGAGCAGCGAGGCCTGTTCGCTGGCCGCCCTCAGTGCCAGAGAGAATGGCCGCTTCCAGCCCGACGATGCGCCGTGGTTCTGCACCCTCAGCGTGGTGCAAACCCAGCCTGCGGCCGAGCGGCATACGGAATATCATCGCCAGTGGGCGGATATTCAGGTCATCCTGGCCGGCGAGGAGCGCATCCAGGCGGGCATGGCTCCCGCGATGCGCCCGGAAGATCATGAGCTTAAGCCCGACCTCTATATATGTCAGCCGGCCCCGGAGAGTGTCTCTATTCTGCTGCGTCCCGGCGACTTCGCGGTCTTTTACCCCGGCGAACCGCACCAGGCGCTGTGTGCGGTTTCGACGCCAGCGCCGGTCAGAAAGGCAGTATTCAAAATCCCCGCTGAGATGCTGGAGGCGCGATGAAGCGGGCAATGGTAACCGGGGCCAGCTCCGGGATCGGCGCCGCAGTGGTGAGGCAGTTGCTGGCGGACGGCTGGCAGGTGATCGGCATGAGCCGTTCGCTGCCGCCCTTCTCACAGCCGAACTTTCGCCATCTGATGGTCGACGTCAGCCAACGCAGCGCGCTGCTGGCGGCGCTGGAGCAGATTGAGCCCCCTCAGGCCATCATTCACGCCGCGGGTTCAATGGCGGCCGCCACCCTGGGTAATCTGGACCCTCAGCGCAGCGAGTCGTTGTGGCGTTTACACGTCGATGCTGCTCAGACATTGGTCAATCACTTCGCCCCGACCATGGGGCCAGGCGGGAGGATCGTTCTGCTGGGAAGCCGTACGTCACGAGGCGCCGCTGGTCGCTCGCAGTATGCGGCCACCAAAGCCGCGCTGGTCGCTCTCGCCAGGAGCTGGGCGGCAGAGCTGGCGCCTGCCGGGGTGACGGTCAACGTCGTGGCCCCCGGCGCAACCGATACGCCGATGCTTCATCAGCCAGGCAGAGAAAGTTCCCCGCCGCGGCTTCCGCCGCTTGGGCGACTCATTACTCCGCAGGAAGTGGTCTCTCTGGTGAGCTGGTTGCTGAGCGAGGGCGCATCGGCGATGACCGGACAGGAGCTGGTGATGTGTGGCGGCGCATCGCTGGGCTGATGCTATGTCGCACCCGGGGAGCGGAAGTAGATTACCGCTCCCCGGGGCGACGCGGGGGCGATGATTAACGCAGGTAAACCGTTCCGCGCATATAGGTGGTGGCCTGGCCGCTAATCAGCACACGGTCGCCCTGCCACTGGCAGCGCAGGTCGCCGCCGCGAGCGGAGACCTGGCGCGCCATCATGGTGGTTTTCCCCAGCTTTTCGCCCCACCAGGGGATCAGCATGCTATGGGCGGAGCCGGTGACCGGATCTTCCGGCACCCCTTCTCCCGGGCAGAAGAAGCGGCTGACAAAGTCATACTCTTCATCCGGCGCGCTGACGCAGATCATTTTGCCAAGCGTTCGCAGCCGCGCCATATCCGGTCGCACCGCTTCAACCTGCTGGCGATCCGCCAGCACCACCAGATAATCGCGCCCTTCCCGAACTTCAACGGCGGCCTCGAGTCCCAACCCGGTCAGCAGATCCGCCGGCGGGTTTTCCACCGGGGAGGTCGACCACGCCGGGAAATCGAGCGTCAGCCAGTCGCCATTGCGGGTGACCCGCAGCTCACCAACAAAACGGGTGCTAAAGAGAATCGTCGCCGAAGGATGGTCGAGATATTCGAAAATAACGTGCGCTGCGGCGAGGGTCGCGTGACCGCAGAGATTGATCTCAGCGAGTGTGGTAAACCAGCGCAGCTCATAGCCCTCGTCGGTACGGACAAAGAAAGCCGTTTCGGATTGATTATGCTGCTGGGCCATTTTCAGGAGCACATCGTCGGCTAACCACTCGCTGAGCGGGCAGACGGCCGCGGCATTGCCGCCAAAGTTTTTATCGCTGAAAGCATCGACCAGATAAAATTGAATTTCCTGCATACCCTGTCCTTACTTTTTTTACTTTCCTTCAACATGACATAAAAGCGCCCCCTTGACACTATCCATAGCAAAATTAATCGCTTAACCGCGGCCAGCCCCTTGCAATGAAATGAGACGCAGATCACAAAATGATTGTCTTTTCGCCAACAATCGTTTTAAGATCAGCGTCACATCTTTCCCTGAATCACCAGTCCAGAGCTTATGACTACGAATACGGTCTCACGCAAGGTAGCGTGGCTACGTGTCGTGACGTTGGCCATCGCCGCGTTTATTTTTAACACCACAGAGTTTGCCCCGGTCGGTCTGTTGTCGGATATTGCCGACAGCTTCGGCATGGAAACCGCCCAGGTGGGCATGATGCTGACCATCTACGCATGGGTGGTGGCGTTAATGTCGCTGCCGTTTATGCTGCTGACCAGCAAAGTGGAGCGCCGGCGCCTGCTTATCGGCCTGTTTATTCTGTTTATCGCCAGCCACGTCCTGTCGTTTTTTGCCTGGAATTTTGACGTGCTGGTGATCAGCCGCATTGGTATCGCCTTTGCGCATGCAGTGTTCTGGTCGATAACGTCGGCACTGGCCATCCGCATGGCCCCGCCGGGCAAACGGGCGCAGGCGCTGAGCCTGATCGCCACCGGTACCGCGCTGGCGATGGTGTTTGGTATTCCGATCGGGCGCATTATCGGCCAGTACTTTGGCTGGCGGATGACCTTCCTGGCGATCGGCCTCGGCGCGTTAGCCACCCTGGCCTGCCTCGTAAAACTGCTGCCGACCCTGCCGAGCGAACATTCTGGCTCGCTGAAAAGCCTGCCGGTGCTGTTCCGCCGCCCGGCGCTGGTCAGCGTGTACATTCTGACCGTGGTGGTGGTGACCGCTCATTATACCGCCTACAGCTATATCGAGCCCTTTGTCCAGACGGTAGCGGGCCTGAGCGGCAACTTTGCCACCGTACTGCTGCTGATCCTTGGCGGGGCCGGTATTATCGGCAGCATTCTGTTCGGTAAGCTCGGTAACCAGCACGCGTCGGGGCTGATAAGCCTGGCGATTGCCCTGCTGCTCGCCTGCCTGCTGCTGCTGCTGCCGGCCTCGCATAACCCGCAGCACCTGATGCTGCTCAGCATCTTCTGGGGGGTGGCGATCATGATTATCGGTCTCGGCATGCAGGTGAAAGTGCTGGCCTCCGCTCCGGATGCCACCGACGTCGCCATGTCTCTGTTCTCGGGCATCTTTAATATCGGCATAGGCGCCGGGGCGCTGGTCGGCAGCCAGGTGAGTCTGCATCTTTCCATGGCCTCCGTCGGCTACGTCGGCGCCATTCCGGCGCTGGTCGCGCTGGTCTGGTCGCTGATGATATTCCGTCGCTGGCCGGTATCGCTGGAAGACCATCAGCCGCACCACTCCTGAATCCGTCGCACAAAAAAGCCCGCCGGTATCGCGCCGGCGGGCTTTTTTTCTCTGCACATCGCGGGCGGTCAGGGATGCCAGGTCGAAATGATCTCCAGCACGCCGTTAATAATAAACTGCACGCC
>NZ_JAGRQY010000214.1:0-2562 GCF_018223905.1 Klebsiella sp. 28 | reverse complement strand
TAAATCCATGAAGACGGCTTACGCCACCATCAAAGGTATTGAGGTGATGCGTGCACTACGCAAAGGCCAGGCCTCAGCATTTTATTATGGTGATCCCCTGGGCGAAATGCGCCTGGTAAGCAGAGTTTTTGAAATGTAAGGCCTTTGAATAAGACAAAAGGCTGCCTCATCGCTAACTTTGCAACAGTGCCTTTAAGCGTGCATAATAAGCCCTACACAAATTGGGAGTTAGACATCATGAGCAACGCAAAAACAAAGTTAGGCATCACAAAGTACAGCATCGTGACCAACAGCAACGATTCCGTCACACTGCGCCTCATGACTGAGCATGACCTTGCGATGCTCTATGAGTGGCTAAATCGATCTCATATCGTCGAGTGGTGGGGCGGAGAAGAAGCACGCCCGACACTTGCTGACGTACAGGAACAGTACTTGCCAAGCGTTTTAGCGCAAGAGTCCGTCACTCCATACATTGCAATGCTGAATGGAGAGCCGATTGGGTATGCCCAGTCGTACGTTGCTCTTGGAAGCGGGGACGGACGGTGGGAAGAAGAAACCGATCCAGGAGTACGCGGAATAGACCAGTTACTGGCGAATGCATCACAACTGGGCAAAGGCTTGGGAACCAAGCTGGTTCGAGCTCTGGTTGAGTTGCTGTTCAATGATCCCGAGGTCACCAAGATCCAAACGGACCCGTCGCCGAGCAACTTGCGAGCGATCCGATGCTACGAGAAAGCGGGGTTTGAGAGGCAAGGTACCGTAACCACCCCATATGGTCCAGCCGTGTACATGGTTCAAACACGCCAGGCATTCGAGCGAACACGCAGTGATGCCTAACCCTTCCATCGAGGGGGACGTCCAAGGGCTGGCGCCCTTGGCCGCCCCTCATGTCAAACGTTGGGCGAACCCGGAGCCTCATTAATTGTTAGCCGTTAAAATTAAGCCCTTTACCAAACCAATACTTATTATGAAAAACACAATACATATCAACTTCGCTATTTTTTTAATAATTGCAAATATTATCTACAGCAGCGCCAGTGCATCAACAGATATCTCTACTGTTGCATCTCCATTATTTGAAGGAACTGAAGGTTGTTTTTTACTTTACGATGCATCCACAAACGCTGAAATTGCTCAATTCAATAAAGCAAAGTGTGCAACGCAAATGGCACCAGATTCAACTTTCAAGATCGCATTATCACTTATGGCATTTGATGCGGAAATAATAGATCAGAAAACCATATTCAAATGGGATAAAACCCCCAAAGGAATGGAGATCTGGAACAGCAATCATACACCAAAGACGTGGATGCAATTTTCTGTTGTTTGGGTTTCGCAAGAAATAACCCAAAAAATTGGATTAAATAAAATCAAGAATTATCTCAAAGATTTTGATTATGGAAATCAAGACTTCTCTGGAGATAAAGAAAGAAACAACGGATTAACAGAAGCATGGCTCGAAAGTAGCTTAAAAATTTCACCAGAAGAACAAATTCAATTCCTGCGTAAAATTATTAATCACAATCTCCCAGTTAAAAACTCAGCCATAGAAAACACCATAGAGAACATGTATCTACAAGATCTGGATAATAGTACAAAACTGTATGGGAAAACTGGTGCAGGATTCACAGCAAATAGAACCTTACAAAACGGATGGTTTGAAGGGTTTATTATAAGCAAATCAGGACATAAATATGTTTTTGTGTCCGCACTTACAGGAAACTTGGGGTCGAATTTAACATCAAGCATAAAAGCCAAGAAAAATGCGATCACCATTCTAAACACACTAAATTTATAAAAAATCTAATGGCAAAATCGCCCAACCCTTCAATCAAGTCGGGACGGCCAAAAGCAAGCTTTTGGCTCCCCTCGCTGGCGCTCGGCGCCCCTTATTTCAAACGTTAGACGGCAAAGTCACAGACCGCGGGATCTCTTATGACCAACTACTTTGATAGCCCCTTCAAAGGCAAGCTGCTTTCTGAGCAAGTGAAGAACCCCAATATCAAAGTTGGGCGGTACAGCTATTACTCTGGCTACTATCATGGGCACTCATTCGATGACTGCGCACGGTATCTGTTTCCGGACCGTGATGACGTTGATAAGTTGATCATCGGTAGTTTCTGCTCTATCGGGAGTGGGGCTTCCTTTATCATGGCTGGCAATCAGGGGCATCGGTACGACTGGGCATCATCTTTCCCGTTCTTTTATATGCAGGAAGAACCTGCATTCTCAAGCGCACTCGATGCCTTCCAAAAAGCAGGTAATACTGTCATTGGCAATGACGTTTGGATCGGCTCTGAGGCAATGGTCATGCCCGGAATCAAGATCGGGCACGGTGCGGTGATAGGCAGCCGCTCGTTGGTGACAAAAGATGTGGGGCACTGTTGCAAAGTTAGCGATGAGGCAGCCTTTTGTCTTATTCAAAGGCCTTACATTTCAAAAACTCTGCTTACCAGGCGCATTTCGCCCAGGGGATCACCATAATAAAATGCTGAGGCCTGGCCTTTGCGTAGTGCACGCATCACCTCAATACCTTTGATGGTGGCGTAAGCCGTCTTCATG
>NZ_JAGRQY010000213.1:0-5399 GCF_018223905.1 Klebsiella sp. 28 | reverse complement strand
GTATTACCCTCATTAATATTTTTTATATGAACACGTGCCACTGCCGTCAATAAGTTCTGTCAATAAAAACTTACAGAACCATTGATGAGAGTTTGGTGTCTGAAGGCATCTTTCCATCCGCGACAACGTTTCGCTAGCCGGAAAATGCTACTAATATCTCATATGAGTAACAAAACGAAAAATCATGTAACTAAATGTGTATTTAACGGAACTTTGTGAACTTAATCAAAATTCCGTTCCACCGGATAAGGGAAAACGCGATTGCTTATCTATCTATATGAATTATTTATGATTAATTTGGCTAAGCGGCAATTCGTTCATTTTGTGTATTGAATTCGTATTCTTTTTATTCAGTCTCTGTCTTTGCAAGATGTGCGGGTAAAGGTCAAAAAATGAGCAAATTTATCAGCGGTTTTGCTCAGTTATGAACATAAAGTGCGATCTGCATCACCAGGATGCACCGAAACAGTGCGTAACATAATTGTGATTTCCAGGTCTTGATGTTTAAGGTTGTTGAATTTTACTAACAGTAATTGACATAAAAAAAGGCCAGCTTGCGCTGGCCTTTCAGATTGATGTCAGAAAAATTTAGAATGTCGCGTTGCGCGGCGTCCGCGGGAACGGAATAACATCGCGGACGTTCTGCACGCCGGTGACGTAAGCGATGAGGCGTTCGAAGCCCAGACCGAAGCCGGAATGCGGCACGGTGCCGTAGCGACGCAGGTCGCGATACCACCAGTAGTCTTCTTTGTTAAGCCCCATCTCTGCCATACGCGCGTCAAGCACGTCGAGACGCTCTTCACGCTGGGAACCCCCGATAATCTCGCCGATGCCCGGCGCCAGAACGTCCATTGCCGCGACGGTTTTACCGTCTTCGTTAAGGCGCATATAGAACGCTTTAATGTCTTTCGGGTAGTTTTTCACCACCACCGGCGCTTTGAAGTGCTCTTCGGCCAGGTAACGTTCGTGCTCAGAGGAGAGATCCACGCCCCAGTACACCGGGTTCTCGAACTGTTTGCCGCAGTTTTCCAGAATGGTGACGGCGTCGGTGTAATCCACCTGGGCAAAATCAGCGGTGATAAAGCGCTGCAGACGGTCGATAGCGTCTTTATCCACGCGCTCGGCGAAGAACTGCATGTCGTCCGCACGCTCTTCCAGTACCGCTTTGAAGACGTACTTGAGCATCGCTTCCGCCAGGCCGGCAACGTCGTTCAGGTTGGCGAAGGCCACTTCCGGCTCCAGCATCCAGAATTCCGCCAGGTGGCGGCTGGTGTTGGAGTTCTCGGCGCGGAAGGTCGGGCCGAAGGTATAAATCTTCGACAGCGCACAGGCGTAGGTCTCGCCGTTCAGCTGGCCGGAAACGGTCAGGAACGACTCTTTACCGAAGAAGTCTTTGTCGAAATCGACTTTGCCCTGATCGTTACGCGGCAGGTTTTCCAGATCCAGCGTCGACACGCGGAACATTTCGCCGGCGCCTTCGGTATCGGAGGCGGTGATCAGCGGGGTGGAAACCCAGAAGAAGCCCTGTTCGTTGAAGAAGCGGTGCAGCGCCTGCGCCAGGGTGTGACGCACGCGGGCTACCGCGCCAATCAGGTTGGTGCGCGGACGCAGGTGCGCTACTTCACGCAGATACTCGATGCTGTGGCGCTTGGCCGCCATCGGGTAGGTGTCCGGGTCTTCTACCCAGCCGGTCACTTCCACGCTGGTCGCCTGGATCTCAAAGCTTTGACCTTGACCCTGAGAAGCTACGACTTTACCGGTGACAATCACCGAGCAGCCGGTGGTCAGACGCAGCACTTCCTGATTGTAATTGGGCAGAGAATTATTAATAACGGCCTGTACAGGATCAAAGCAGGAACCGTCATAGACGGCGAGGAAAGAAAAGCCAGCTTTAGAATCTCGGCGGGTACGCACCCATCCGCGGACCGTGACTTCGCTGTCAACGGCAACGCGGCCCTGGAGTACGTCGGCTACAGGCACAACGCTCATAATAATCTCTCTATGTAGTCCAATAAAAAAGTCTCTTCCCCCAACAGCGGGGGGATATCTATGTTACCTGTCATCTTCCATCAGACAAGTAGATTTCGCACAGGGAAGGGTGGATTTCGGAAATAAATACACCTCCGGGGCGTTCTTTGGCTCCCCATGTCGACTTTTACACGACTTACTCGATAATGACCGTCATTTCCTGCTTCGCATTTTGCATCGACACGATGGTCCGGAAAGACTTGATATTTCCCGAGGCAAAAAAGAGTTCACGGGTTAGCGCTTCGTATTCCGCCATATCACGGACGTTGATCACGAGCAGGAAATCGAAGTCGCCAGTGACATAGTAGACCTGCTGCACTTGCGGACAGGTTACGAAACGCTGTTTATCCTCCTCAAGCAGATCGAGACGTTCATTCTCAATGGTCACCTGCACCATAATGGTGATTGGTCTTCCCACTTTACTGGCGTCCACTAAGCTAACACTGCCTTTAATCACTCCTGCATCCTCCAGTGCAGCGATACGCCGATTGACTGCCGAAGGAGACAGGCTGATCCGATCGGCGATCTCCCGTTGCGACAAGCGATTATTACGCTGCAAGAGCGTAAGAATTTTTTTATCCCATGCGTCAAGTTTCATCATATATCTCGTCCTGCAAGCCTGTGATCAACCTCACTAATGCAACGTTGTTGCGTGAGAATGATAAAACAGAGTGAAAATTGCGGCGCGATGGGCAACTTTGCGCCAATTAACCGCCGGGCGCAGTGTACCATCACAGGCAGTGGGAAAGCGGTATATCGCGACAAAAAGCCTCTCACATTCTGACTTAACCAATTTAAAGCGACCGTCCTGTCTCAGGCCGCACGGATCCGTGCACCCGTTGTTTAGGCGGAATGGTCGCAAATAACGTTATCGTCGCAGGACGATATGAAAATAGAGGTGCCTGAATAGTGGACACAATTAAATTTCAACTTAACGCCCGGCGGCAGCCCTATGGCCAGGGAGCAGACTTGAGTCTGCTGAATGAAAGCGTGGGGAACGAAGTGCTGGCATTCCATCAAAAATTTCCTGATTACCGGGTCACGCCGCTGCGTAAGCTGGAATTTTTAAGCCAGCGGCTGGGGCTGGGATCGATCCATATAAAAGATGAAGCGCAGCGATTCGGTTTGAATGCGTTTAAAGGATTAGGCGGATCTTATGCGATGGGGAAATATCTCGCCGCTCTGCTTGAGCGAGATATTAATACGTTGAGCTTTGCCGAGCTTAATTCACCAGTGATTAAGGCGCGTATCAAGGACATCGTATTTGTGACTGCTACCGACGGTAACCACGGACGTGGCGTGGCGTGGGCGGCTGAGCAGCTTGGGCTGCGTGCGGTGGTGTATATGCCAAAGGGCTCGTCGCCGGTACGCGCGCAGAATATTCGCCGGCATGGCGCCGAATGCACGATTACTGAACTGAACTACGACGACACAGTTCGGCTGGCGGCCAAAACCGCGCGCGAGCAGGGATGGGTTCTACTCCAGGATACCGCCTGGCAGGGCTACGAGCAGATCCCCACATGGATCATGCAAGGCTATATGACCCTCGCTGTTGAAATCTGGCAGCAGCTGGCAGAAAGCGGAGCGTCGATGCCGACGCATCTGTTTTTACAAGCCGGGGTCGGGTCGTTTGCCGGTAGCATCATGGGATATTTCATCGAAAAGATGCAGCAGCAGGCTCCCACCATCATCATCGTTGAGCCGCACAAGGCGAACTGCCTGTTTCGCTCGGCAACCATTAATGACGGACTGCCGCACAGCGTCGGCGGGGATATGTCAACCCTGATGGCCGGGCTTGCCTGTGGTGAACCTAATATCACCAGCTGGCCAATGCTCCGCGACCATGCCACCTGTTTTATTTCCGCCGACGATTGTCTGGCGGCCAACGGCATGCGCCTGTTGGCCGCTCCGCGACCAGGTACTGACGAACCTTTTGTCTCCGGGGAATCCGGCGCTATTGGCACAGGAGTGCTTTATGCGCTGATGACTCAACCGGCGTATCGCGAGCTTGCCGAATCGCTGCGCCTGAATGCCGATGCACAGGTTCTGTTAATCAGCACGGAAGGAGATACATCACCCGATGTCTATGAAGACATCGTCTGGTTTGGCCGTAATGGTTGAGCGCTATCGACAATAACAAGGGGGCCATCTTACCTACCCTACAAGCCCTCGGTATGACAAGCGTTCTGACTCATAACGAAAACATACGCGCTTTCGCGTCATGCATAGAGAGAACCTGACCGATGAATACTGAAAATATAATTATCAATAAAGGATATTCCGATCCCGCAAAGTGGCATAGCGAAGATACCGTTTGGGTCCTTGGCCTGTTCGGTACCGCCATTGGCGCCGGGGTGCTGTTTCTGCCGATTAATGCCGGAATTGGCGGCTTCTGGCCGCTGCTGATTGTTTTTGTCCTCGCTTTTCCTATTACTTATCTGGCTCACCGCGGTCTGGCGAGATTCATTTACTCTTCCAATACGCCGGAAAGCAGTATTACCGATGTTATTGGCGAGCATTTTGGCGCGCTGGCGGGAAAAGTATTTACCGTCATCTATTTCTTCGCCGTCTATACCATTCTGATTATGTATGCGGTGGCTATCACCAACACCGCGCAGAGCTTTATCACCCACCAGTTGGCAATGGCCGAGCCTCCCCGGTCGCTGGTGGCCATCGTTCTGATCCTCGGGCTGATGTTTATCGTCCGTTTCGGACAGCGTTTGATAATGCGGGTGATGAGCACCCTGGTTTATCCCTTCATCATCTCGCTTATTTTTATGGCACTTTTTCTGATTCCGCACTGGAACGGCGCAATTTTGCAAACCGTAAGCTTCAGCGCCACGGGCGATACGCAGGGGATCATATTATCCCTGTGGATGACCTTCCCGGTACTGGTGATGTCGTTTAACCACTATCCCATCATTTCGCCGATGGTGGTGCGCCAGAAGCAGCGTTACGGTCTGGCGCTCGCTGAGGGTAAATGTGCGCAGATCCAGCGCTACGGTATCCTGCTCATGACGGTGGTGGTGCTGTTTTTTGTTCTCAGCTGCGTGTTAAGCCTGTCGCCGCAGCAACTGGCGGAAGCCAAAGCCCAGAATCTGTCGATTTTGTCCTATCTGGCCAATCAGTACGATACACCGATTATTGCCTGGCTATCGCCGATTATCGCCTTTGTCGCTATTACTAAATCATTTCTTGGCCACTACATCGGCGCCTATGAATCGCTGCGCGACCTGATTCTGGAGGCCGCCGCCGCACGCGGTAAAAAACCTGGTATTCGCCTCGTCGACGCGGTCATCCTGGTGTTTATGGTGCTTACCTGCTGGTTCGCCGCGTACAAGAACCCCACCTAGATTCTACGTCAGTACTTC
>NZ_JAGRQY010000212.1:0-4024 GCF_018223905.1 Klebsiella sp. 28 | reverse complement strand
GTTTATTATGAGCAATTCCCTTGACGGATTGTTTTTATATGTTATTAAATTAAAAAAATCCAATACCAAAGGTGAAACATGAAAAAGATAAATTATCCAATGGCAATATACATTTTATTATCCTGCCTGACGCTTATAACTACCATAGGTACTTCTTTAATATATTTCATAAATGGAAATAAAAACATCCCCATACTATCGATGTTATGTGGCATAACGTTGGCTTTATGGTTAGCTACTACGATTATTTTTCTCCCCCTATTCAAAAACTACAAATTATTTATGAAAAAATAGGCGGTATAAAACACCGCCTCTCTTATCTTAGGCTTTATTCTTCATTGCTATTAGTTCATCATATGTGATCATTAACTTAATAGTTATCGATGTCGCAAATATCCAGACAACAATATACACGAGTGCCATTATAATATAAAATATAATTGAACTGAACACTCCAGCGTCTTTCAACGAATCCAGCATACTAATGTATGGATTTTCAACATTAATCGTTTTGAATATTAGAATACTTGCACTTAACGTTGAAGAAACCAATCCCGTTGTATCAACAAGCTTTTTGAAATAATGGATATTCACATTCGAACTATTCATCACCATCTTATGTATTATAATACCAAATGCCAGTGGTGATATAAAAAGAGTCAGGTGATGACTTGCATCTATAAACGAATCAATAAAAAAGCCAACTATAACAACAAGGAGAGGTAGAATAAAATAGATCACCCACTGCGCTTTCGTTAATATTTGGACTTCTTTTTTTGTTTCACCATTTTCACTTTCCTTAGCTTTATGAAATGACAAATCAACAGTACAGTTAATTTCAACTCCGTCAATAATGCCTTTCAGGTTCACATCACCAATTTTCTTTTTTTCATCCCGACATGATAAAGAAACACTATTTTTATCTACATTATTATCATTCATTAGTCTACCTTAACTTCATGAAATTTGTAAGCAATATAATGTTATATTAAGTGTTACAATAGTACAACACAATCATCAGGCTCCCCATTTTTGGTAGTACATGAAGCCACATCGTCATAAAACGATGCGGCTTTAAGAATAACATAAGTTAAATTACATCCTTCTTCTGAACACAACATTATCAGAGAATATCGCCTTACCAGCTATAAATCCAACAGCCGCAATTATTGGCAGGCTAATAGTCGCCCCAGCCATTCCTGCAGACATTCCGATCAGTATAGACAGGCCGAAGGTCAATAATATAACCACGAAAGCATACCAGCCGGGGTAGGTTCCATACAGAACCGTCGCCATGCAGCCGGTGCAGACATGGACACCCCTTTGGCTTTCTTTCAGGCAAAATGGACACTTGATGGTATTGTTTTCCATGATAGCCCCTTAGATCGCTTTCCAGCCATTGCTGGTTTTAACAAGATTAATCATGCCGTCTTCAGGTTCATTCATACCCTTGACGCTGGAGAACGCTTTTTTGTCCACCCATGCAGGAACATCCGCCAACTTCCATGTATAAGACACGCGAACAATTTTCTGATTACCGTTTCCCGGTTCAGTCCATTCCTTTATCTCAGCAACCGCACGATGACCAACACAGGCACCATCTTTACGATCCCAAAACTCAACCGCTTGGCCTTTGTCTGTTACTTCCAGAACATCGACACTACTGAAACCATTAGCTTGTTGAGAAACATCAAGCAGCCCCTGATTACCCAGACCTTTCAATATTTCATCACTGGCACTATACCCCGCTGAACGGTAGCCACGGTTAACCTTAATCGGAAAACCTTTATTAAATACAATGTCGTTGTCCTGCAGGGAGTAGCACAGCTTTGATTGTGATATTTTTGCGTTGATCGCTTTCTCAAAATCCCCTTTTTCACCGCATCCCGATACAAGAGCAGCAAGACTTGCCACGAGTAAAATTTTACGCATAGTGTTATCCCAGAATTAATGGTTGATTGTGCCGTTTCTCAGAACAACAAGACGAACTGGCATATCGGCGTTGTTGACGGTAGCGAACCCACGGACTTCGAAATTGTTTATCGTTCCGGTAACGCTGACTTTCTGGCCTTTCTTGTAAGTAAGAACGGCATCATCAATACCAGAGTAGTAATCCAGCCAAACCATCCCGCCGCAGTAGCTGGTATCAGAGGTTTTAAATAAGAGGTAATAGTTAGGGACTGACTTAGGCATTCCCGTCATCATGTCGCTGGCACTTCTGCCCTTCGTAACTTCCAGAACAGTGGCATTAGTGATAGAGATCCTTTTGCCAGTCCACTGTTTCTCTGCCGCCATTGCGTTTTCTTCATAGTCTTTGCAGACAGCACCAAGGCCAGATACAGACGATACCGGGCCAAGGCTTTGAGTGGTGGCGGTGCCCCCCAGCGCTTTACCTACTGAAGACAACGAAGAACTGATTGCTCCATTAACTGTATTCACACCATCGTTGAGCTGCTGGCATCCTGTCAGTGCGGCAGCAGACAGCAGTAGAGGCATCACTATCCGTAATTTCATATCTATCCCCAATGTGTGGAAACTTTATGTCAAAGACAGCCCTACCCATAGGTTGGTCTCTCTGGGCTGTAAAAAAGCATTAATCAATTGATAGGATTCAATTTATTTTTCTGTTCGTCATATCGTTTGTATCGATCGAATTCAAATCATTTGATAGATCAAAACTATCATATATCTATAATCGATCGATATGAACAATTAAAACACCGATCAATTGACGCTAATTTGATAGTTAATACCTATCAAATGAAGTTTATTGATCTTTTATATCGATCAATAAGAGGTGTAATGTACACGAAGAGCCATGTCAGTAGCTGTTTGCACATGGATGGAGATAGAAAGGTATAGGTCAGAACAGGTAATACCCTGTCGACCATTACGCAGACAGGGATTGTTAGATCTCAGGTAATGTAGCTATCTTCAGATATGGTGTTGTAAAAACCTGTATGCAACGCATGTTTTAATATACTGTTTCATATGGAATGGTTGCTACCATTCAGATTTTTCAATCATCTTCCAAAGCACTGACACTGCTTGCCGGGAAATTGGTTTTTAATTTATTCGATATCTTCGGAACTAAGGAATCTATTGTTTCTTCGCTAACTTGGCTGAGTTCAGAAATCAATCTTCTGTATGTATTAATCATTCGTTCCTGATCAAACTCATTTGCTGATTCTGATAAGAAAAAATAGTCATAATCTTTGACATGGATATTATCACCACTTTCCAAAGTGAGTTTTATTCCTTGTTCATTTTCTTCAACATCTTTAACAATACAAGTCATAAATGGTATTTTTTTATTTGTATGAAAGAGCGTAATAATCTTAATGTTGTTCATCCTTTATTTTCCTTCTTTTTTTATTATTTAATACCATATCGAATCGGTAAAAATGAAATTTAACTCATAAAATAAACGTTTTACCTGTTTTTTCTTATTCTTTTGAAAAGATATTTCTCTTATGAGCTAACGCTCATGTGCTGACGCACGGCTACGCCCTAACTCTGTAAAATATATTTAACGATTTAACAATGGTCCTTGCTATGTTTTAGGGTAAAGCCAAAAGGAACAACATCTATTCTTTTATTCATGATTAAATATTTTAGATCCTATATTTCATAACAGTATTAGCACTAAAAAATATAGTATTTGCTCTTAAACGCATAGGAAAACTATATCCTCAATAGCAGCACTGAGTGATTGTCCAAAACAATCACATTGCTGGAACAGGGCTGGCCCCTGTTAATGATGGATTTATCCATAAAGAACTGCGGCAGTAGCCGCTGACCTAATAATAGTATAATTAATCTTATCAATTCATATTCGATTTAGTTCTTAAGATTTTATATACGCTAGCTTTACCTTGAAATTAATTAAAACCTCATATTGAAAACAGATCTTTTCTTATGATCTTTCGCTCATGGCTCCGCCCCTTATCTATATATTAACGAGGAATCAATCAAGGTTATAGCATTTGCTCTTAAACGCATAGTAAAACTATATCTCCATAGC
>NZ_JAGRQY010000211.1:0-8639 GCF_018223905.1 Klebsiella sp. 28 | reverse complement strand
ATCTGGCCTTAGCGCCGCCCTGCTGCTGCCGGGGATTGGCGCCTGCCTGACCGCGACCGCCTGTTACGGTCTGGCCGGCTTTCTGACCCGCCGCTGGATCCAGCAGCGAGGCGGCCTCGAGGCTGAACGCGTCGCGCTGGGTAGCCAGGTCGGCGCCACGCTGTTTCTGTTTCCTTTCTTTCTCTGGTCCTGCTGGCATGGGCCTGCCGTAGACTGGCGGCAGAGTCTGCCGTGGATAGCGATAGTCATGCTGGGCGTGGTCTGCACGGCGGCAGGGTATATTCTCTACTTCCGCTTGATTGCAGATATAGGGCCGCTGCGTTCGCTGTCGGTGACCTTTTTGATCCCACCTTTTGCGGCGCTGTGGGGCTATCTCTGCCTCGGAGAGACGGTGGAGGAAGGATTGATTCTCGGCGCGCTGCTGGTTTGTGTAGCGCTATGGATGATTATCGTGCCGTCGGGGCGAAAACGCGGGGTACCGGACGGCGCATGATGCTCCGCCCGGCAGATAGCCTTAGAGAAACGGCCTCACGTCGCCGACGCCTTCGCGCAGCACCACCGGGGTGTCTTCAGTGAGATCGATAACCGTGGTCGGCTGCTGCCCAAGGAAACCGCCGTGAATGATGAGGTCCACCACTTTCTCCAGACGATCTTTGATCTCTTCCGGGTCGGATTCGGTAAAGTCGCTGCCGGGCAGCATCAGCGACGTGGAGAGCATCGGCTCGCCTAAGGTCTCGAGCAACGCCTGAGCGATGGGGTTAGACGGGACGCGCATGCCGATGGTTTTACGCTTCTCCTGCAGCAGCCGACGCGGCACCTCTTTGGTCCCCTTAAGGATAAAGGTATAGTTGCCCGGCGTGTTGTTTTTCATCAGGCGAAACGCCACATTATCCACAAAAGCGTAGGTTGACAGCTCGGACAGATCGCGGCACATCAGGGTAAAGTTGTGGCCGTCCGGCAGCTGACGAATGCGGCAGATCCGCTCCATCGCCCCCTTGTCTTCAATTTTGCAGCCCAGCGCGTAGCCGGAGTCGGTAGGATAAACGATTACCCCGCCCTTACGCACAATCTCCACCGCCTGGTTAATCAACCGCGCCTGCGGGTTATCCGGATGGATATAAAAAAACTGGCTCATACTTCCCTCTCAATTTTTATTCGGCGGCCGCTTCCCAACTGTGCCAGACGCCTTCCACGCCGGCAGGAAGCCAGAGCTTACGGCCAAGTTCGATCCACGCGCAGGGCTGATGAAAATCGGATCCCTGCGACGCCAGAAGACCAAACTGCACGGCCAGGGTGGCCAGCTGGGCGCGTTCATGGGGCGCCTGCTGACACTGGGCCACTTCCATGGCATCACCGCCCTGCTCGCTAAAGTGGGCCAACAGCCGCTTCAACCACTTGGCGGAAAGATCGTAGCGCCCGGGATGGGCAATCACCGCCTTGCCGCCAGAATGATGAATCACATCAATCGCTTGTTTTATTGTACACCACTGCGGCGGCACGTAACCGGTTTTCCCGCGGGCAAGGTATTTTTTGAAGACTTCCGCCATGTTTTTCGCATGGCCGGCCTCCACCAGAAAACGGGCAAAATGGCCGCGGGTGACGGCGCCACCGTCCGCCAGTCGCAGCGCCCCTTCCCAGGCGCCGGGGATCCGCGCCTTCTCCAGGCGCTCGGCAATCATCTGACCGCGCTGCTGGCGCCGCGCTTTCTGCTCCTCCAGCAGGGCGGTCATCGTTGGGTGCGCAATATCAATATTCAGACCCACAATATGAATCTCGTGATTCTCCCAAAGGGTGGAAATCTCGACGCCGTTCACCAGGGTCAAGGGTAATCCGGCGCGGGCGATCTCCTCCCGGGCCGCCGGGATCGCCGCCACGCTGTCATGGTCGGTGATCGCCAGGGTGCCGACGCGCATCTCATGGGCGCGATGGACCAGTTCCTGCGGAGTCAGCCGCCCGTCAGAGGCGGTGGTATGGCTGTGCAGATCGTAAATCACTGCGTATTGGCTGTCGCTCAAAAGGACTCCTGCTGGACATCAACGTAAATAAGCGCATTATCATACCGACAGGCAGAGAAAATCTGCAAACAAGGGTTGACTTTATTCCATTGAACTAGTTAACTAGTACGCAAGTTCACATGAAGGGGTATCACGATGAAAATGCACTTTATCACTCTGCACAGCTGGTGGCGCACCTCCTGACGACGGGCGGCGTGATCGCGTTTTGCATTCAGCATACAGATACCCGGCCCGCCAATGAGCGGGCTTTTTATTGGACAAAAATAATACGAACAGGCGAGAACAATAATGCAAACATCCAAACCGGCACTCGAGCTTCTCACCAGCGACGCCATCTACCGGGAGAACCCGACGGCGTTATTCCACCAACTGTGCGGCGCCCGTCCGGCGACGCTGCTGCTGGAATCCGCTGACATCGACAGCAAAGATGACTTAAAAAGCCTGCTGCTGGTCGATAGCGCGCTGCGCATTACGGCCCTTGGTGACACTGTCACTATTCAGGCCCTCTCAGCCAACGGCGCGGCGCTGCTGGAATTACTGGACGGCGCGCTGCCCTCCGGGATCAACAATCAGCGCCAGCCCAACGGCCGCATCCTGACCTTCCCGGCCGTCAGCGCCCTGCTCGATGAAGACGCCCGTCTCTGCTCACTGTCGGTGTTTGACGCCTTCCGTCTCCTGCAGGAGCTGGTGAGCGTTCCGGACAACGAGCGCGAAGCGATGTTCTTCGGCGGCCTGTTCGCCTATGACCTGGTGGCCGGTTTTGAAGATCTTCCCCAGTTGCAAAGCGACACCACCTGCCCGGACTACTGCTTCTATCTGGCGGAAACCCTGCTGGTCATCGACCATCAGACCAAGCATACCCGCATTCAGGCCAGCCTGTTCACCCCGCTGGAGAGTGAAAAACAGCGCCTGGAGCAGCGCCTGAGCCAGCTGCGTCAGCAGCTGAACGAGCCGCCGGCGCCGCTACCGGTTACCACCGTGGCCGAAATGCGCTGCGACGTTGACCAGAGCGATGAAGAGTACGGCGCGGTGGTGCGCAAAATGCAGCGCGCGATCCGCGCCGGGGAAATCTTCCAGGTGGTTCCTTCCCGCCGCTTCTCGCTGCCCTGCCCATCGCCGCTGGCCGCTTATGATGTGCTGAAGAAGAGCAACCCCAGCCCGTACATGTTCTTTATGCAGGACAATGATTTCACCCTGTTCGGCGCCTCGCCGGAAAGCTCGCTGAAGTATGATGCCGTCAGCCGTCAGATTGAGATCTACCCCATCGCCGGCACCCGGCCACGCGGCCGCCGCGCCGACGGCTCGCTGGATCGCGACCTCGACAGCCGCATCGAGCTGGAAATGCGCACCGATCATAAAGAGCTTTCCGAACACCTGATGCTGGTGGACCTGGCGCGTAATGACCTGGCGCGCATCTGCACCCCGGGCAGCCGCTATGTCGCTGATTTAACCAAGGTTGACCGCTACTCCTTCGTGATGCATCTGGTCTCCCGTGTAGTAGGCGAATTGCGTCAGGATCTCGACGTCCTCCACGCCTATCGCGCCTGCATGAATATGGGCACCCTCAGCGGCGCGCCGAAGGTCCGCGCCATGCAGCTGATTGCCGCCGCCGAAGGTAAACGCCGCGGCAGCTACGGCGGCGCGGTGGGCTATTTCACCGCCCACGGCGACCTCGACACCTGCATCGTCATCCGTTCCGCCTACGTGCAGGAAGGTATCGCTACCGTCCAGGCCGGAGCCGGCATTGTGCTCGACTCGGTTCCCCAGTCGGAAGCGGATGAGACCCGAAATAAAGCCCGCGCGGTGCTGCGCGCCATTGCCCAGGCCCATCACGCGAAGGAGATTTTCTGATGGCTGACATTCTGCTGCTCGATAATATCGATTCCTTTACCTATAACCTGGCAGACCAGCTGCGCGCCAACGGCCATAACGTAGTGATTTATCGCAACTCCGTTCCGGCGCAGGCGCTGATTGAGCGTCTGGGCACCATGGACAACCCGGTGCTGATGCTCTCCCCGGGCCCGGGTACGCCAAGCGAAGCCGGCTGCATGCCGGAGCTGCTGACCCGTATGCGCGGCAAGCTGCCGATCATCGGCATCTGCCTCGGCCACCAGGCCATTGTCGAAGCCTACGGCGGCTATGTCGGCCAGGCGGGGGAGATCCTCCATGGCAAAGCCTCCAGCATTGAGCACGACGGTCAGGCGATGTTTGCCGGTCTGGCTAACCCGCTGCCGGTGGCGCGCTACCACTCGCTGGTCGGCAGCAATATTCCCGCCGGGCTGACGATTAACGCCAATTTCAACGGTATGGTGATGGCGGTGCGTCACGATGCGGATCGGGTGTGCGGCTTCCAGTTCCACCCGGAATCGATCCTCACCACCCAGGGCGCGCGACTGCTGGAGCAGACCCTGGCCTGGGCGCTGCAGAAGCTGGAGCATACCAACACCCTCCAGCCGATCCTTGAGAAACTGTACCAGGCGGAAACCCTGAGCCAGCAGGAGAGCCACCAGCTGTTCTCCGCCGTCGTGCGCGGCGAAGTGAAGCCTGAGCAACTGGCCGCCGCGCTGGTCAGCATGAAAGTGCGCGGCGAGCAGCCGCAGGAAATTGCCGGCGCCGCTACCGCGCTGCTGGAAAACGCCGCGCCGTTCCCGCGCCCGGACTACCTGTTTGCCGACATCGTTGGCACCGGTGGCGACGGCAGCAACAGCATCAATATCTCCACCGCCAGCGCCTTTGTCGCTGCGGCCTGCGGGTTAAAAGTGGCGAAACACGGCAACCGCAGCGTCTCCAGTAAATCAGGCTCTTCTGACCTGCTGGCGGCCTTCGGCATTAATCTCGATATGAACGCCGATAAATCCCGCGCCGCGCTTGATGAGCTGGGCGTCTGCTTCCTGTTCGCGCCGAAGTACCACACCGGTTTCCGCCACGCGATGCCGGTCCGTCAGCAGCTGAAGACCCGCACCCTGTTCAACGTGCTGGGGCCGCTGATCAACCCGGCGCATCCGCCGCTGGCGCTGATTGGCGTCTACAGCCCGGAACTGGTGCTGCCGATCGCCGAGACCCTGCGCGTGCTGGGTTATCAGCGCGCGGCGGTGGTGCACAGCGGTGGGATGGATGAAGTTTCACTGCATGCGCCTACGGTGGTGGCCGAACTGCATAATGGAGAAATTAAAAGCTATCAGCTGACCGCCGACGACTTCGGCCTGACGCCTTACCATCAGGCACAGCTGGCGGGCGGCACCCCGGAAGAAAACCGTGACATTCTGACGCGCTTGCTACAAGGTAAAGGTGAAGCCGCTCACGAAGCCGCCGTCGCCGCCAACGTCGCCATGTTGATGCGTTTACACGGGCATGAAGATCTGAAAGCTAACGCTCAGCAGGTACTGGATGTGCTGCACAGCGGCGCGGCCTATGACAGAGTGACCGCCTTAGCGGCAAGAGGGTAAAGAATGCAAACCGTTTTAGCAAAAATCGTTGCCGACAAAGCGATTTGGGTGGAAGCCCGCAAACAACAACAACCGTTAGCCAGTTTTCAAAATGAGATCGTTCCGACGCAGCGCAATTTCTATGACGCGCTGGCCGGCACCCGCACCGCGTTTATTCTCGAGTGCAAGAAGGCCTCACCGTCGAAGGGGTTGATTCGCGAGGATTTCGATCCGGCAGCGATCGCCAGCATCTACAAGCACTACGCCTC
Source organism: Klebsiella sp. 28 (assembly GCF_018223905.1). Lineage (NCBI taxonomy): Bacteria > Pseudomonadati > Pseudomonadota > Gammaproteobacteria > Enterobacterales > Enterobacteriaceae > Klebsiella > Klebsiella sp. 28. The sequence continues at coordinate 2,930 of NZ_JAGRQY010000211.1, read as the reverse complement.
GGCGATCTCGGTGCTGTGTGATGAGAAATATTTCCAGGGCAGCTTCGATTTCCTGCCGATCGTCAGCCAGGTCGCGCCGCAGCCGATCCTGTGTAAGGACTTCACCATCGACCCTTACCAGATCTACCTGGCGCGCTACTATCAGGCCGACGCCTGCCTGCTGATGCTCTCGGTGCTCGACGATGAACAGTATCGTCAGCTCTCGGCGGTGGCTCACAGCCTGAATATGGGCGTGCTCACCGAAGTCAGCAATGAAGAGGAACTGGAGCGCGCCATCGCCCTGAAGGCGAAGGTGGTGGGCATTAACAACCGCGACCTGCGCGATATGTCGATTGACCTTAACCGCACCCGTCAGCTGGCGTCGCGTCTCGGCCCGGATGTCACGGTGATCAGCGAATCCGGCATCCATACCTATGCCGAAGTGCGCGAGCTGAGCCACTTCGCCAACGGCTTCCTGATCGGCTCCGCCCTGATGGAGCAGGCGGATCTGGAAGCGGCGGTTAAACGCGTGCTGCTCGGCGAGAACAAAGTGTGCGGCCTGACGCGCCCGCAGGATGCCCAGGTGGCCTGGGAGTCCGGCGCCATTTACGGTGGGCTGATCTTCGTCCCGACCTCGCCGCGAGCGGTGAATGACGCCCAGGCCAAAGCGGTGATCGCCGCTGCGCCGCTGCAGTACGTTGGCGTCTTCCGCAATGCGCCGCTGAAGGAGGTGGTCGCCCGCGCGCAGGCTCTGGGGCTGGCCGCCGTGCAGCTGCACGGTGATGAAGACCAGGCCTATATCGACGCGCTGCGCGACGCCCTCGCGGACAACGTCCGCATCTGGAAAGCGCTGAGCGTCGGCGAAACCTTCCCGGCCCGTACGCTCCGCCATGTCGACAAGTACCTGCTCGACAACGGCCAGGGCGGCAGCGGCCAGCGCTTTGACTGGAGCCTGCTGCAGGGCCAGGATCTGCGCAACGTCATGCTGGCGGGCGGCCTCGGCGCCGATAACTGTGTGGAAGCGGCCAAAAGCGGCTGTGCCGGACTCGATTTCAATTCAGGCGTAGAGTCGCAACCCGGGATTAAAGACGCCAGCAAGCTGGCCTCCGTATTCCAGACGCTGCGCGCATATTAAGGAGCAATAATGAGCACTTTACTGAACCCCTACTTCGGCGAATTCGGCGGCATGTATGTGCCGCAGATCCTGATGCCCGCCCTGCGCCAGCTGGAAGAAGCCTTTGTCAGCGCGCAGAAGGACCCGGCCTTTCAGGCGGAATTCACCGACCTGCTGAAAAACTACGCCGGGCGTCCGACGGCCCTGACCAAATGCCGGAATCTGACCGAAGGCACCCGCACCACCCTGTACCTGAAACGCGAAGATCTGCTGCACGGCGGCGCGCACAAAACCAACCAGGTGCTGGGCCAGGCCCTGCTGGCCAAACGGATGGGTAAAACCGAAATTATCGCCGAGACCGGCGCCGGCCAGCACGGCGTCGCCTCAGCGCTGGCCAGCGCCCTGCTCGGCCTGAAATGCCGTATCTACATGGGTGCCAAGGACGTCGAGCGCCAGTCGCCGAACGTGTTCCGTATGCGCCTGATGGGCGCCGAGGTGATCCCGGTGCACAGCGGCTCCGCCACGCTGAAAGATGCCTGTAACGAGGCGCTGCGCGACTGGTCCGGCAGCTACGAAAAGGCGCACTATATGCTGGGCACCGCCGCCGGTCCGCACCCGTTCCCGACGATTGTGCGTGAATTCCAGCGCATGATTGGCGAAGAGACCAAAGCGCAGATCCTTGAAAAAGAGGGCCGCCTACCGGACGCGGTGATCGCCTGCGTCGGCGGCGGATCAAACGCCATCGGCATGTTCGCTGATTTTATCGAGGAAACCAACGTCGGCCTGATCGGCGTGGAGCCCGCCGGACACGGTATCGAGAGCGGCGAGCACGGCGCGCCGCTGAAGCATGGCCGCGTTGGGATCTACTTCGGTATGAAGTCGCCGATGATGCAGACCGCCGACGGCCAGATCGAAGAGTCTTACTCCATTTCCGCCGGGCTGGACTTCCCGTCCGTTGGGCCGCAGCACGCGTTTCTGAACAGCACCGGTCGCGCTGACTATGTGTCGATCACCGACGACGAAGCGCTGGACGCGTTTAAAGCGCTTTCCCGCCACGAAGGGATTATCCCGGCGCTGGAGTCCTCTCACGCTCTGGCCCACGCGCTGAAGATGATGCGCGAGAACCCGGAAAAAGAGCAGCTGCTGGTGGTTAATCTCTCCGGCCGCGGCGACAAAGACATTTTCACCGTACATGACATCCTGAAAGCGCGAGGGGAAATCTGATGGAACGCTATGAGACGCTGTTTGCCCAACTGAAAAATCGCCAGGAAGGCGCCTTCGTCCCCTTTGTCACCCTTGGCGATCCGGGACCGGAGCAGTCGCTGAAAATTATCGATGCGCTGATCGAAGGCGGCGCCGATGCCCTTGAACTGGGGATCCCTTTCTCCGACCCGCTGGCGGACGGCCCGACCATCCAGGGCGCGGCCCTGCGCGCCTTCGCCGCGGGAGTGACCCCGGCGCAGTGCTTTGAGATGCTGGCGGCGATCCGCCAGAAGCATCCGACCATCCCAATCGGCCTGCTGATGTATGCCAACCTCGTCTTCAGCCCGGGCATCGATGCGTTCTATGCCCAGTGCGCCCGCGTCGGCGTCGACTCGGTGCTGGTGGCCGACGTGCCGGTGGAAGAGTCCGCCCCGTTCCGCCAGGCGGCGATGCGCCATAACATCGCGCCGATTTTCATCTGCCCGCCCAATGCGGATGACGATTTACTGCGCCAGATTGCCTCTTATGGCCGCGGCTACACCTATCTGCTGTCGCGCGCCGGAGTGACGGGTGCGGAAAATCGCGCCGCGCTTCCGCTGCACCACCTGGTGGAGAAGCTGGCGGAATATCACGC
>NZ_JAGRQY010000210.1:0-7965 GCF_018223905.1 Klebsiella sp. 28 | reverse complement strand
GGCGCCGGATGCCCGTGAGAACGTGGCGCCGAACAACGTGGACAATAGTCAGATCAACTCTGGCTCTGGGGGCACCACGGGCTCGACGATGACCCAGGATAATATGTCGAGCGATGAGGTACATAAAAACTCGATGTGTAAAGACGGCCGCTGTCCGGACACCGGTAAAAAACTGGACAACGGCGGCAATACGACCCAAGACAACAGCAAAACCGACGGCACCACCCAGTAACACATGAGGTGGGCAGATCGAAGAAAAGGCGAGCCGGTCTCGCCTTTTCTTCGTTTTTTATCGCTCTCTGTTTATGATGTCATAGCGTAATAATGATAACTATTAAGGGACGACACTATGGCGCACTCGCATTCGCACTCCTCTGTCCAGGCTCCGGATAACAGCAACGCCCGCCGGCTGCTATGGGCGTTTATCGTCACCGCCGGCTTTATGCTGATTGAAGCCGTCGGCGGCGCGATCTCCGGCTCGCTGGCCCTGCTGGCGGATGCCGGCCATATGCTCACCGACTCCGCCGCTCTGCTGTTTGCGCTGCTGGCGGTNNGCCCGCCATACCTTTGGCTGGTTGCGTTTAACCACCCTGGCGGCGTTTCTCAATGCTATTGCTCTGGTGGTGATCACCATGCTGATTGTCTGGGAGGCGATTCAGCGCTTCCAGCATCCGCAGCCGGTAGCCGGCGTGACGATGATGGTCATTGCAGTCGCCGGTCTGCTGGCCAACGTGCTGGCGTTTTGGATCCTACATCGGGGTAGCGAGGAGCGGAATCTTAACGTACGCGCCGCAGCGCTACACGTGCTTGGCGACCTGCTGGGCTCGGTCGGCGCGATCGTGGCGGCCGTGGTGATCCTCACCACCGGCTGGACGCCTGTCGATCCGATTCTTTCCGTGCTGGTTTCCTGCCTGGTATTACGTAGTGCCTGGCGATTACTGAAAGAGAGTCTGAATGAATTGCTGGAAGGCGCGCCGCGTTCGCTGGATGTGGCGGCCCTGCAGCGGGATATCCGTCGCTCTATCCCGGAGGTACGCGATGTTCACCACGTCCACGTCTGGCTGGTGGGGGAAAAACCGGTGATGACGCTCCATGTACAGGTCGTTCCACCGCACGACCATGACGCGTTACTCAACCGCATCCTGCATTTCCTGGAACATAAATATGAAATTGCGCATGCCACGGTGCAGATGGAGTACCAGCCCTGCAGCGGCCCGGAGTGCCATCTCAACACGATGCACGCCGGGCACGATCATCACCACCACCATTAGCCAGAAAACGCGTGAGAACCTCGCTCACGCGCGCTGTTTATCCACATCCGGCTGCCGTTCAACGCAATGAACGTCAGCAAGAGGTATTCCAGCGACATGGCATAGACGCCCTGACGGGCAAAAATCACCACGCTTATCACGTTGACGATCACCCACAGCAGCCAGTTTTCAACATACTTGCGGGTCATTAAGATCATCGCCACCACCGACAGCACCGTCATACAGGAGTCCCAGAACGGGAAAGCATCCGGCTGCAGTTCCGGCATAGTGACCTGCAAACCGAGCGCTTGCATCAGGCTGACCGCGATCCGCGTCAGGAAAGCAAAGAACGGGTTGATAAATAGGGTCAGCAAGCCGATCGCTACCACGCAGGCCGCCAGCCAGCCCAGCGCTTTGCTGCGCGGCAGCCAGCGGATCTGCAGCTCAGCCTCATGGTTGCTGCTTTGTCGCGACCATGCATACCAGCCGTAAACGTTAGCGGCAAAAAAGAACAGCTGCAGCAGCAGGCTGGCGTACAGCTGGATCTGAAAGAAGATGATGGCGAACAGCGTGACGTTGACCAGCCCGAAAGCATAGTTACTGATCTTCTCCAGGCTCGCCAGCCAGATACACAACAGCCCGGCAATCGTCCCCACGGCCTCTATCCAGGAGAGATCGTACCCCCCAGCGCCGATGGGTATATGTACTAAAATATTCTGCGTGCTAAAAAAATCCATTTCCTCCCCTCAGCGTCTGGCGACGCGACAATAGGTTATCCCCGTAGTGTAGCCGCAAAATCCAGCATCCGATTAAGGGGAATTAATGCGCCGGTTCGCAGCGCTTCGTCGACATGGATTTCATGTTCAGCGCCGCCCTGCTCGAGACCCTCGGCAATGGCTTTCAGGCCATTCATCGCCATCCACGGACAATGCGCGCAGCTGCGGCAGGTCGCCCCTTCGCCGGCGGTGGGCGCTTCCAGCAGCGTTTTCTCCGGCACCGCCTGCTGCATTTTATAGAAAATACCGCGATCGGTGGCCACGATCAGCTGGCGCTGGGGCAGGCTTTTCGCCGCCGCAATCAGCTGGCTGGTGGAGCCTACGGCATCGGCCATCTCAACGATCGCCTGCGGCGACTCGGGATGGACCAGCACGGCGGCTTCGGGATGCAGAGCCTTCATCCGCATCAACGCCTGGGTTTTAAACTCGTCGTGCACGATGCACGCCCCCTGCCAGCACAGTACGTCTGCGCCGGTCTGACGCTGAACGTAGCGCCCAAGGTGGCGGTCCGGCGCCCAGAGGATCTTTTGACCAAGACTATCCAGATGGTCAATGAGTTCCACGGCGATGCTGGAGGTCACCACCCAGTCGGCGCGGGCCTTCACCGCGGCGGACGTATTGGCATAGACCACTACGGTGCGGTCAGGATGGGCGTCGCAAAAGGCGTTGAATTCCTCAATCGGACAGCCCAGATCCAATGAACACTCGGCGTTCAGGGTCGGCATCAAAATGGTCTTTTCCGGGCTGAGGATTTTGGCGGTTTCCCCCATAAAACGCACCCCGGCGACCAGCAGCGTGGAGGCCGAATGGCGGGCGCCAAAGCGCGCCATCTCCAGCGAGTCGGCGATACAGCCGCCCGTCTCTTCCGCCAGCTGTTGAATTTCAGGATCGGTGTAGTAATGCGCCACCATCACGGCATCGCGCTCGCGCAGCAGGCGCTTGATTTTTTCGCGGTAAAACTGCTTTTCGTCGACGGTCAGCGGCTGCGGTTTAGCAGGGAAAGGATAAATCGCCGTTTCAGGATCAAACATTACGCTCATCATGCAATCTCGTTTTACTGGCTTAACTCTACAACCGTCAGTATGGCCTTTCGGCGGCTTAACACGGTCATGGTGTTTTATATGCTAAACAAGATAGCCGATTACGAGCTAAAAGTCGTGATGAATTTTGTACATCAGACCCTTTTGCCGGGGACGGTGCTGCGCATCTGCCCGAACGACCGGTTCGTATCCTGTGCAGGCACGATAAGCGCAGCGTGACCGTGGGAAAATGATGAATTAAGAAAGTATTAACATTGATGAGTGGCAGGGAAATGCAGATAGCAAAAAGGCGCCTTTAGGGCGCCTTTTTACATTGGTGGGTCGTGCAGGATGACTCGGCTTCGCCTCGCCCTGCGGGCCGTCGCCGCAAGCGGCTCCGTTGTCTCACTACGTTCGACCCGAACCTGCTGCAGAGAAACTCGTCTCATCCTGAGACTCGCCCTGCGGGCCAACGCTGCCGCGTTGTTCAAAATTGTTCCCGACAATTTTGTCGAATCGTTGAGTTCTGCGCATAGCAAAAAGGCGCCTTTAGGGCGCCTTTTTACATTGGTGGGTCGTGCAGGATTCGAACCTGCGACCAATTGATTAAAAGTCAACTGCTCTACCAACTGAGCTAACGACCCCTTACGGGATTTTACTGCTGCCATCATTTCAGGATGGTGGGTCGTGCAGGATGACTCGACTTCGCCTCGCCCTTCGGGCCGTTGCTGTCGCAACGTTATCCTTCACGTTCAGCATCTGAGTTAAATGCTGAAATTGGTGGGTCGTGCAGGATTCGAACCTGCGACCAATTGATTAAAAGTCAACTGCTCTACCAACTGAGCTAACGACCCGAGTGGTGGGTGATGACGGGATCGAACCGCCGACCCCCTCCTTGTAAGGGAGGTGCTCTCCCAGCTGAGCTAATCACCCGAAACTGCGCTGGATACTACCGATACTGCGTCCACCTACCCCATCATAAAAATGACTGGAGTGCAGGATGACTCGCTTCGCTCGCCCTTCGGGCCGTAGCTGAAGCAACGTTATCCTTCACGTTTAACACCGACGTTCGATGTTAAAGATGGTGGGTCGTGCAGGATTCGAACCTGCGACCAATTGATTAAAAGTCAACTGCTCTACCAACTGAGCTAACGACCCGGTGGTGGGTGATGACGGGATCGAACCGCCGACCCCCTCCTTGTAAGGGAGGTGCTCTCCCAGCTGAGCTAATCACCCGATACTACGCTGGATACTACTAAGCGGTGGGTCGTGCAGGATGACTCGGCTTCGCCTCGCCCTACGGGCCGTTGCTGACGCAACGTTATCCTTCACGTTTTACTATCGCGTTCCACCAGAACGATTGGTGGGTCGTGCAGGATTCGAACCTGCGACCAATTGATTAAAAGTCAACTGCTCTACCAACTGAGCTAACGACCCACTCTGGCATTGCTTTGGGCTTGTTTGATATCCCTTGGCAACGGCGGCATATATTACTGATTTCAGAATTCAGCGCAACTAAAATTTCGATAAAGATCACTTAACTGCTGGCGATTCAGGCGACAAGACCAGAAATGACGCGATTTCTGGTCATGCCGTAATCAACCAAGAGCATTAAGTCGTTTTTGCGCTTGTTTCGCACCGTCGGTGCCGGGGAATTTATTGATCACCTGCTGGTAAACCGCTTTCGCTTTCGCGGTATCACCTTTGTCCTGCATGATCACGCCGACTTTAAACATCGCGTCAGGCGCTTTTGGCGATTTCGGGTAGTTCTTCACCACCGAAGCGAAGTAAAACGCCGCGTCGTCTTTTCTCCCCTTATTGTAGTTCAACTGCCCGAGCCAGTAGTTAGCGTTTGGCTGGTAGGTTGAATCCGGGTACTTTTTGACGAAGTTTTGAAACGCCACCATCGCGTCATCCTGGCGTGAGGCATCCTTCACCAGGGCAATAGCGGCATTATAATCGGTGTTCGCATCGCCGGTCATCGCCGGGGCGCCTGAGGTGGCCGCTGGCGCTGCGCTGGTGGCAGCCGCGCTCTGATCGCCAGAAGACGACGGAGCCTGCGCACCTGATGCCGCGCCGCCACCGCTGCTCAGACTATCTATCTGCAGCAGAATCTGTTTCTGGCGCTCAACGATCTGATTCAACTGGTACTGGTTCTCCTGGATCTGCCCGCGGAGAGAATCAATGTCAGTCTGGTTATCAGAGAGTTGTTGCTGGAGTTGGGTTAAAAGCTGGCTGTGAGCATTGGAAATACGCTCGAGTTGAGTGACGCGGTCTTCGACCGAGCCTGAGCCGACACTACTGATTGGCGCCTGAGCAAAAGCGGCCCAGGGGGCCGCTATGCCAACCAGTAACGACAGACTCAATAAATGATGTCTGAAGTTACTGCTCATGCAATTCTCTTAGTAAACCAGTACGGCGCGACGGTTTTTGGCATATGCCGCTTCGTCATGACCCAGTACTGCTGGTTTTTCTTTACCGTAAGAAACGATGGAGATCTGATCGGCAGAAACACCTTTGCCTTGCAGATACATCTTAACGGCGTTAGCACGACGCTCACCCAGAGCGATGTTGTATTCCGGCGTACCGCGCTCATCCGCGTGACCTTCTACAGTCACTTTGTAGGACGGGTTGCTGCGCAGGAAGTTAGCGTGCGCGTCCAGCATAGCAGCGAAGTCAGAACGGATATCGTACTTGTCGAGATCGAAGTAAACGATGTTGTTCTGCTGCAGCTGCTGCATCTGCAGACGAGCTTGCTCTTCAGAAGACATGTTGCCGCCGTTACCGTTAGCGTCCATACCAGTGCCGGCACCCAGCATGCCTTCACCGCTCTGGTCGTTGCTGGCGTTCTTGTTAGAAGAACATGCCGCGATTGCCATAACCGGCAGAGCGATCATCAGCCCTTTCAGCACTTTGTTCAGTTGCATTTCTTTGATTCCTTTAATAATCAATTATTTATTATCACAGATACGGCGACCAGGCAGGCGATTTTACCTGTCCATCAGTTGCCGGAAGACGCGCTTTGAAACGCCCATCTGTAGAAACCAGATTCAGCACGGATCCCATCCCCTGAGAAGAGCTGTAGATTACCATAGTGCCGTTAGGTGCCAGACTTGGCGTTTCGTCTAAAAACGTTGATGACAGAACCTGTACACCACCCGTTTCCAGATCTTGTTTGGCAATGTGCTGCTGACCGCCGGCCGAGCTGACCATTACCATGGTTTTACCATCCGCGCTCACGTCGGCGTCCTGGTTCTGAGAACCTTCCCAGGTGATACGCTGCGGCGTGCCGCCATTAATGTTGACTTTATATACCTGCGGACGACCTGCCTGGTCAGAAGTGAAGGCCAGATTCTGGCTGTCCGGGAACCAGCTTGGTTCGGTGTTGTTGCTGCGACCGTTGGTCACCTGACGAATCTGACCCGATCCCAGATCCATTACGTACAGGTTCAGGCTACCGGTTTTCGACAGCGCGAACGCCAGTTTAGAACCATCCGGTGAGAACGCCGGGGCGCCGTTGTGCTGCGGGAAGGAGGCGATCTGACGCACAGAGGCGTTCGCCAGGGTCTGAACCACCAGCGCAGAACGACCGCTTTCAAAGGTAACGTAGGCCAGTTTAGAACCGTCCGGAGACCAGGCCGGGGACATCAGCGGCTGGGAGGAACGGTGAACCAGGAACTGGTTGTAACCATCGTAGTCGGACACGCGCAGTTCGTAAGGGTACTGGCCGCCGTTTTTCTGCACCACGTAGGCGATACGGGTACGGAAGGCGCCCTTGATGCCGGTCAGCTTCTCAAATACCGCGTCGCTGGCCGCGTGCGCCGCATAGCGCAGGTACTGCTTAGTGACTTTAAAAGAACCTTGCGCCAGCGTTGTGCCCGGCGCTCCGCCGGTGTCCACCAGTTGATACGCAACCTGATAAGAACCATCCGGATTTTGCGTAACCTGGCCGACGACTACGGCGTCAATACCCAGCGCAGACCAGGCAGCAGGCTGCACTTCCTGGGCACTGGTCGGCTGCTGCGGCAGACGAGAGCGATCCAGCGGATTGAATTTACCGCTGTTGCGCAGGTCAGCTGCCACGATACCACCGACATCTTCCGGCGCAGCGCCCTGGCCGGCCCACTGGAACGGTACCACGCCGATAGGGCGCGCCGAGTCCACCCCCTGGGTGATCTCGATACGTACTTCTGCGTGCAGCACCGCCGCCCACAGCATTAAAAAACCAAATGCTACTCGTAATGCCTGCTTCATCATATCTCCCTTATCCGGGCGGAAAGCCCACGATAATTTAGCAGAATGTTAACAAACTCAAATATACAAAACTACCAAAACCCTGTGACTACCATAGATTGTTTTTCCCCGTTTGCACGGGGAAAAATGTCACTGAGGTTTGAAGTCCAGTGGCGCATTTTTGAAGACTTCATATACTGCCTGGCTAGGTGGTTTCGGAAACTTAGCCTGTCGGGCTGCGGCAAGAGCGGCCTGGCACAGAGCAGGATCACCACCTTCGGACTGTATATTTAACAACAGGCCGTCAGGAGCAAGTTTGATACGCAAGGTACATGTTTTGCCCGCATAGGACGATGCGTCATAAAACTTACTTTCAATCGCCGATTTTATCTGTCCGGCATAGTTGTTGATATCAGCCCCTGAGGCACTGTTTTTAGTATTACCACTCCCGGCAGCGGAGGCATTGTTTCCTTTGGCCCCACCGCCTGTTTTAGGCGCATTCTTACCAGAACTCAGATCGCCGAGCAGGTTGTCAACGCCGTCCGCTTCTTTCGCAGCCGCCGCTTTCTTCGCCGCCGCGGCTTTTGCTGCTGCCGCTTTGGCCGCTTTATCAGCTGCAGCCTTCTCTGCTGCAGCCGCTTTCGCTGCCGCCGCTTTTTCAGCGGCTGCGGCTTTCTCGGCGGCGGC
>NZ_JAGRQY010000021.1:0-135448 GCF_018223905.1 Klebsiella sp. 28 | reverse complement strand
TTGCAAAACAGCAGGAGTGGTATAATAAAAGATTAGATCTGAATAAAATAACAAATTGTTCAACCTGGCAACGTACTTATAAAAAAGGTCGGGTAACCGTTTTGCTATACATCGAACCGAGACAAGTTTCCAAACATTATATTTATAAATAAATTAAAGGACTTAACGGTGAGAATGTATAAGATTTTTTTTAGAATTATTGCCATGGTCATTATGGTTATGATCCTTTCTGATTGTCGTCAGTCGTATTATATTGCCAGAAATACGGGGCGCAATATAATGACCTTATCCGACCATCAGCGCGCTAAATCGGCGTTAAACGCTAACGATTTAAATGCAGCTCAGGGCTACCTGACGGGAGAAAAATACAATAATCGCTACAGGCCTGTTAGCGGTGAGGAATCCTGGGGAAGTTTACAATATCGGGCGGCGAAAATCGTCGCCAACGCCGCGGCGAACGGCCAAAAAGTGCGTGATGATGCGCTATATCTCGCTTATATCTCTTTGTTTGAAGCAGAAGAGGGAGTGCCCGAACGTCCCGATATTATGTTGGGTTACATGCATAAAGCCATGGCGCTACTGTTAGCGAATCCGCAATTACTCGATAAAATCGATTCTAAAAATGTCAGTACTTTACCCAGCCAGTTTACCCTTGAACGCTATGCTGTATGGCAATATTTATACGATGGCGGCGAGATTGACTGGACCAAAAAAGCGCCTGAAGGTGAAGGTTACACAATTGCTGGCGAAAGCTATCAGACCTGGAATATCAGGTTAAAAAAAGCTATCTGGAATCGGGGAGACGCCTTTTTAACAAATATAGGTAAACATCAATTTATTCATGATGCTATAGATTATTCTCAGTTTCCGGTTATTGCCTGTACCGCCAGGCGAAAAGGTTGGCATTTAACATTACCTGCAGACTACCGAGAACAAAATTTCCGCGGCGGTGGACGTTTTGATTGGGCTTCATGTCGCGCTGTTGAATAAGGCTGGCGGGTGAGAAGACGCATATTAAGCGCCAGGTTTACGTATCGGGCGATAAGTAAACCTGGGCGCGGATTTTAGACTGCGACTTCCATTTCCATCATCACCGGGTGGAAACGGCGTTTAAAGTAAATCAGGCCGTGCCCTTGCGGGCTCAGGGAAATATTGCGGATCTCCACCAGATACACCAGGTGGGTACCGATGGTTTGCACCTGGCTAATTTCGCCTTCGAGGCTGGCCAGCGAGCCCTTCAGCACCGGCTGCCCGAGCGCGCCCTGCTGCCAGCCGCTGAGGGCAAACCGCTCTTCCATCGTCACCCCGGTCATCCCGGCGAAATGACGGGCCATGATTTCCTGTTCGTGGTTCAGCACGTTGATGCACAACTTGCCGTTACCCTGAAACACCGGGTTCATCGCGCTGTTGGCGTTGATACAAACCATCACCGATGGCGGCGTATCCGTCACCGAGCATACCGCCGTGGCGGTAATGCCGCAGCGGCCGGCTTCGCCTGCGGTGGTGACAACGTTAACCGCAGCCGACAGGCTGGCCATGGCATCGCGAAAACGCAGGCGTTGTTCATCTAATTGCATTATGACCTCCCGCTGTGAATTACTTCAGCAGCTTATCCAACATGTTGATATCAGCGTTATTGTGCAGATGCGGCACCGTCCAGCCGTTCTGGTCGTACTCGGACAGGCAGCGGTCGACCATCGCCATCATTTTGTCCATATTGCCGGAGCTCTGCGCCTGGCGCAGACACTGCAGGCGAATTTCATCCTGGCTACCGGAGTAGTTGATCTCATACAGTTCATGGCGGCCGCCGAATTCGCTGCCGATGGCGTCCCACATCAGTTTGAGGATCTTGATGCGTTCAACGTGATCCATACCGTTGGAGCCGCGCACGTACTTCGCCAGATACTGATCGATCTGCGGGTTGTTCAGATCGCGGGCGCTGGACGGCAGATAAATCAGGCCGCTGGTGACGTTGCGCTCGATGATGTTCTTGATCTTGGCGTAGGCCATCGGGGCCATCACGCGATAGGTCTGCAGCGCGGCGTGATCCGGCAACCATGCGCCGTTGACCCACGGCGTCGCTTCCGAGCACATGGAATCGCTTAACGCCCAGAACATGTTGCGCCACGCCACCACTTCGCCAAGGTCGGCCTGCACGCCACGGAATTCGAGGGTGCCGGTACATTCCAGAGAACGCTTCAGCAGGGCAGTGATAAAGTCCAGTTTTACCGCCAGACGCACGCAGGCCTGCAGGGGGTACATGCGGGCAAAACCGCCTTCCATGGTCCAGCGACGGCAGCGGTCAAAGTCGCGATAAATTAGTACGTTCTCCCATGGGATCAGCACCTTATCCATTACCAGAATCGCGTCGTTCTCGTCGAAACGGCTGGAAAGCGGATAGTCGTACGGCGATCCGGTCGCGCCGGCGACCATCTCATAGGAGGCGCGGGAGATAAGCTTGACGCCTTCGGCATCCATCGGCGCGACGAACATCAGCGCGAAGTCCGGGTTCTCGCCCATCACCTGTGCGGAGCCGAAGCCGATCATGTTGTAGTGGGTCAGCGCCGAGTTGGTGGCGACCACTTTCGCGCCGCTGACGATGATCCCGGCATCGGTCTCTTTTTCCAGCTTGATGTAGACATCCTTCACTTCATCAGCCGGCTTGTGGCGGTCGATCGGCGGGTTGACGATCGCGTGGTTAAAGTACAGGCCGGTTTCCTGAATGCGGGTGTACCAGTTGCGGGCGTTCTGCTCGAACTGGCCGTAAAACGCCGGGTTGGCGCCCAGCGCGCAGCCGAAGGCGGCTTTGTAGTCCGGGGTGCGGCCCATCCAGCCGTAGCTTAAGCGCGACCATTCGGCGATGGCGTCGCGCTGCTGGCGCAGATCGTCGGCGCTTTTCGCCACGCGGAAGAATTTATGGGTGTAGCCGCCGCTGCCGGTATCGGTGCCCCAGCACAGGGAATCCTGCATCTCCGGTTTGTGCAGCGCATCGTACAGCTGAGCGACGGAGGCCGCGGCATTACGGAAGGCCGGATGCGTGGTGACGTCTTTCACGCGCTCGCCGTAGATATAAATTTCGCGGCCATCCTGCAGGCTTTTTAAATACTCTTCGCCAGTTAACGGGCGTTTCGCGTCGGCGCGGAAATCTTCAGGTTTCATAGGGGCCTCTTCAGTATTTATCGGAATAATGATGTTAAATATATGTTTTGTTTTTGTTGTTTAATTGAAGCGGTTATGGCGCTTGTCGTGAAGGGACGTTTGCGACAACGGCGGGTACTTTTCAGGCGGGAGTGAATTTTGTGATCTCTGCAACTTTTACCGGCTGGCGCGGCGCTGACCCGCCCTACGGTCTGTAGCCCAGGCAAGCGCAGCGCCGCCGGGGTATTACGACACCGGTACTTTTTGCGCCCGGTAGCTGCTGGGCGAGCAGCCGACCTGGCGGCTAAAAAAGCGCGCAAAATAGGCGGGGTCTTTAAACCCCAGCTGCCAGGCTATCTCATTGACCGCACTATCGGAAAACAGCAGCAGGCGCTTCGCCTCGCGCAGCTGACGGTCGAATATCAGCCGCTTCGGCGAACGGTTGGCGAAGCGGCGACAGATGTCGGTCAACCGCGATTCGGTCAGATGCAGCTCCCTGGCGTAATCCGGTACCGTCCAGTGCTGATGGTAGTGGCCGTCGATCATCTGGTTAAAGCGCTGGAATAGTTTCAGCTCGCCGCGCATCCCGCTGGCGGCGTGATCGTCGAGCTTTGCGTTACGCAATAGCAGGGTAAAGACCGCCTGCGCCAGTAGCGCCAGGGTATGCTCCCGCCCCGGCAACTGGGCGGTAGATTCCCGGCGAATCAGCTGCCAGTAGTGGGCCAGCGCCGCCAGCTCGTCGGGTTTATCCGCCAGCGACAGGCAGATCCCCGGCAGGCCGAAGGTCTCCCGCGTGCCGGGATAAAGCACCTCCAGCAGCGGCCAGATCAGCTCCTCATGGACCGTCAACACATGACCATCGCTATCGGACTCGGTAATAAAAGCGTGCGGTACCGAGGGCGGCGTTATCACAAACAGCGGCGCCTGCACCGAATAGCGATGGTCATCAAGCTGCAGCTCAATCTGTCCGGTATCAAGGTAGTGCATCTGGAAATAGCGGTCGTGGCGATGCGCCTGCATGTCGCGGCCAAAAAAGGCCGCCATGCGGGAGAACGACTGGTAGTGCACCTCTTCGGTACCCAGACTCTCGTCGTAATCTTTATTGATGTCGATGTTGGCGATGGAATGCTGGCACATACCCGCTCCTTAGTGGCCTTTTTGCGCCGCTAAGCCCGGCGTGGCGGCGGCGTCCTCACGCTGGCTCATTGGAATGCGGGTAAGCACCAGCGCGCCGACGATCAGTAATCCGGCGACAAACCACAGCCCGGAGCTAAAGCTGCCGGTGGTATCGCGCAAAATGCCGATCAACAGCGGGCTGACGGCAGAGCCGACGTTGCCGATAGCGTTGATCACCGCCAGCGCCACCGCGCGCGACTGCAGGCTGATCACCCGATCCGGGGTGGTCCAGAAAATGGCCATCGCGGTAAAGGATCCCACCGAAGCCATAATAATGCCGATCAGTTGGATCAGGCTGTGGTGCGTTGCCGAAGCCAGCAGCCAACCTGCCGCGGCGAACAGGTAGGGCAGGATGGTATGCATCTTGCGCTCTTTGCGGCGGTCGGATCGGCGGCTCCACCAGATCATGCCGAAAATAGTGCAGAACTGCGGGATCGCCGCCAGCAGGCCAATCATGATGTTGCTGCTGCCGGTGTTGAAGCTCTGCAGGATCTGCGGCGTCCAGATATTAATGGCGCTGAGGGTATTGGTCAGGCAGAAGTAGGCGAGGGTATACATCAGCACCGCTGGCGTCAGTACTTCGCGCAGCGTGGAACGCGGCGAAGCCGGGACGATCGCCGCATGTTCCCGTTCGCGATCGATCATCGCCTTCAGCGCCTGTTTCTCTTCGTTGTCCAGCCAGTTGGCTTTATCCGGCGTGTCGTTGAGGAAGAACCAGGTGACGACGCCGAGCACCACCGACGGCAGGCCTTCCAGCAGAAATAGCCATTGCCAGCCTTTCAGGTTCCACAGGCCGTCGAGCGCCAGGATATAGCCGGAAAGTATCGAGCCGAGCATCATGGTCACCGGCATGGCGATCATAAACAGGGCGTTGGCGCGGGCGCGATGGTAGGCCGGAAACCACCAGGTCAGATAGACGAGGATCCCCGGCAGAAAACCGGCCTCGGCGATGCCGACCAGCATGCGCAGGATGTACAGCGTATGCGGGCTGGTGGCGAACATGGTGCAGGTCGAGGCGATCCCCCAGACCACCATGATCCCGGCGATCCAACGGCGCGCGCCGACTTTCGCCAGCATGATATTGCTGGGGATCCCGCACAGCACGTAGGTGACGTAGAACAGCGTCGCCGCCAGGCCGAACATGGTGGAGGTCAGGCCGAGATCTTTACCCATCGTCAGACCGGCGAAGCCGATATTAATTCGATCCAAAAATGAGAAAACAAAGAGAACAAACAGGAAGGTAATCAGGCGGCGGAACAGCTTTTTGATCACCCGGTTTTCTACTTCAACGGCTTTATTATCATTGTGTTGCAGGGTAGAGGTAGTCATGTTGCGCTCCACATTATCCGTTCAATAGACGGATTTATTGTTATCGGTTGTGGTGGTTGCGGTGTGGGTAAACCGGGCCGCCAGCGCTTCTGCGCCGCGGGCCAGCAGGGTGGTATCGACGCCGACGGCGACGAACAGCGCGCCCAGTTCGAGATAGCGTTTCGCCAGCTGTTCATTGGCCATCAGGATCCCCGGCGCCTTGCCGGCCTGACGGATTTGCTGGATGGCATCTTCAATGGCGGCCTTCACTTCCGGGTGCTGCGGATTGCCGCCGTGGCCCATATCAGCGCTGAGATCCGCCGGGCCGATAAACACACCATCTACCCCGTCGACATCGAGGATCTGCGGCAGATTTTTCAGCGCTTCGCGAGTCTCAATCTGTACCAGGACGCACATGGCGTCATTGGCCTGGTGGATATAATCCGGGACGCGATTCCAGCGTGAGGCGCGGGCCAGCGCGCTGCCGACGCCGCGGATGCCGGCTGGCGGATAGCGGGTGGCTCTGACCGCCAGCCGCGCCTCTTCGGCATTCTGCACCATCGGCACCAGCAGGGTTTGCGCGCCGACATCCAGCAGCTGTTTGATCTGCACCGGATCGTTCCACGACGGACGCACCACCGGCTGGCTGGGGTAGGGCGCAATGGCCTGCAGCTGGGTCAGCACCGTTGGTACATTGTTGGGCGCGTGTTCGCCGTCGATCAGCAGCCAGTCGAAGCCCGCGCCGGCCAGCAGTTCGGCGCTGTAGCTGCTGCACAGCCCCAGCCACAGGCCGATTTGCGGACGCCCGGCCTTGAGCGCCTCTTTAAATGCGTTGTTCATGTTGCTCTCCTCAAACAAAGCGGCAGCTGATGGCGCCCATGTTGCCGTAGTCGACGTGGAAGGTATCGCCCTTGCGCGCCGGGACCGGGCGGGTGAAGGAGCCGCCGAGGATAATCTGCCCGGCTTCGAGCTGGACATCGTACGGCGCCAGCTTGTTGGCCAGCCAGGCCACGCCGTTGGCCGGATGATTGAGTACGCCCGCGGCGACGCCGGTCTCTTCAATTACGCCGTTGCGATACAGCAGGGCGGAGATCCAGCGCAGGTCGAGCTCGTCCGGTTTAATCGGCCGGCCGCCGAGGATCACCCCGGCGTTGGCGGCGTTGTCGGAGATGGTGTCGAACACTTTGCGCGGACGCTGGGTTTCCGGGTCGATGTTGTGGCAGCGCGCGTCGATAAGCTCCAGCGCCGGGATAACGTAGTCGGTGGCGTTGTAGACATCAAACAGCGTACAGTTCGGGCCGCGCAGCGGTTTGGCCAGCACGAAGGCCAGCTCGACTTCGATACGCGGAACGATAAAGCGGTCGGTGGGAATATCGCTGCCGTCGTGGAAGAACATATCGTCGAGCAGCGCGCCGTAGTCCGGCTCGCTGATCTGCGAACTGGCCTGCATCGCTTTAGAGGTCAGGCCGATCTTGTGGCCTTTGAGCACGCGGCCTTCGGCGATCTTCATCTCGACCCACTCGCGCTGGACGGCGTAGGCGTCCTCAATGGTGATCGACGGATAATCCAGCGAGATCGCGCGGATCTGTTCACGCTGCTTTTCGGCCTGGTTCAGCCGCTGGGCAATCAGGGTACGGGTCTGTTTATCGAGCATAGAGATTCCTGTGGCATTGCATTGCCGGATGGCGCTTCGCTTATCCAGCCTACAAATTCATGGCCGTTGTAGGCCCGGTAAGCGCAGCGCCACCGGGCAATTTGCACATTATTTAAATAACGCGTGCACGTTGTTTTGTTTGTAGTTCAGCGTCGGGTCGAGCTCTTCCATGGCGAACGACAGCGCCAGATAGCGGCTCTCCATTAGCGTCGCGAAGTGGGATTTGATCAGCGCGAACAGCATATCTCCCACGTCCTGACGGCTCTCCAGGCTGCGCCCGGCGCCGATCTTCAGGGTCATATGCACGAAGGCGTAATCCTGCCTGCCGTCGGCCATCTGCCAGGTATCCAGCCAGTGGGCGCGGCTGCGGATCCCGCCGATCGGAAAGATGCCGGTGGCGGCCAGCGCCTCGTTGACTTTGCCGAACAGCCCAGGCAGATCGGCCTGCTCGCGGATGTTGTCGGTACATTCGGCGATAAAATGCGGCATGGGGCCCCCTTACGCCTGCGCTGGCAACGGGAACACGGCGTTAACCTGGCCGGTACCGGAGCTGGCGAATAGCTCGGTGATAAACTCCACCTTGCCGTCGTATTTATCCCAACCCAGCAGGCCGAGCAGCATCACCGTGTCGTGCATGTTGCCTTCGCCGTAGCAGTAGTCGGCGTACTCCGGCAGCATGGTGCAGAACTCTTTGAATTTGCCCTCCCGCCACAGTTTCACCACGCGCTCATCCATCTGATGATCAAACTCGCGGGTGTAGCTGTTCATGCCCTCTTCGGCGCGCTGGTCATCGATAAAGCGGTGCGACAGCGAACCGCTGGCCAGCACCGCCACGGTGCCGTCATATTTGTCGATGGCCTTGAGGATGGCCTCGCCCAGCCTGCGGCTATCGGCAAAGTCGTGAACGGTACAGAAGGCGGAAATGGACACCACTTTGAAATGCTTATCGCTGTTCATGTAGCGCATCGGCACCAGGGTGCCGTACTCCAGCTTCAGGCTGGGAATATTGTGCGCTTTGGCACGCACCCCGAGCTTCACCGCCTCGTCGGCGATAAGCTGGCCCAGCTCCGGGTTGCCGTCGTAGTCGTAGGTCATGTCGCGAATGAAATGCGGCAGTTCGTTACTGGTGTAGACGCCCTGAAAATGGTCGGCGCAGTTGATGTGGTAGGCGCTGTTGACCAGCCAGTGGGTATCAAACACGATAATGGTATCGACGCCCATTTCACGGCAGCGCTTGCCAATTTCTTTATGCCCGTCGATCGCGCCCTGACGGCAGCCGTGGTTTTTCCCCGGCAGCTCAGACAGATACATCGACGGCACGTGAGTGATTTTTGCTGCTAACGCTAACTTACCCATATCAGACTCCCCATTTCGGGATCGGATGGTCGCCCATCGAGATGCAGACGTTTTTCATTTCGGCGAACACTTCAAAGCTGTACTCGCCGCCTTCGCGGCCGGTGCCGGAGGCCTTCACGCCGCCGAACGGCTGACGCAGGTCGCGCACGTTCTGGGTGTTGACGAACACCATCCCGGCTTCAATACCACGCGCCAGACGCAGCACTTTGCTGACGTCCTGGGTCCAGATATACGACGCCAGGCCGTATTCCACATCGTTCGCCAGGCGCAGCCCTTCCGCTTCGTCTTTGAACGGCAGCAGGCAGGCGACCGGGCCAAAAATCTCTTCCTGGGCGACGCGCATACGGTTGTCGACATCCGCCAGCACCGTCGGGCGCAGGAAGTTGCCGGCTTTCAGATGCGCCGGCAGGTCGGACGGTTTATCCGCGCCGCCAGCCAGCAGGGTGGCCCCCTCTTCGATGCCGAGGCGAATGTAGCCGGACACTTTCTCCCAGTGCTGCTGGCTAATCAGCGCGCCGATCTGGGTGTTCGGATCGGTCGGATCGCCTACGCGCAGGCGATTGGCGCGCTCGGCGAAGCGTTTAACGAACTCGGGGTAGATACTCTGCTGAATAAAGATGCGCGAGCCGGCGGTGCAGCGTTCGCCGTTGATCGAGAAGATGGTGAACAGCGCGGCGTCAAGCGCGCGCTCGATATCGGCGTCTTCAAAAATCAGCACCGGCGATTTTCCGCCGAGCTCCATGGAGTACTTTTTCAGGCCGGCGTTTTTCATGATATTGCGGCCGGTGGCGGTGCCGCCGGTGAAGGAGACGGCGCGCACATCATGATGGCGCACCAGCGCGTCGCCGGCGGTGGCGCCATAGCCCTGCACCACGTTGAGCACGCCAGCCGGGATCCCGGCCTCCAGCGCCAGCTCGCCCAGACGATCGGCGGTCAGCGGCGACAGCTCGGACATTTTCAGCACCGCGGTATTCCCCAGCGCCAGGCACGGCGCCACCTTCCAGGTGGCGGTCATAAACGGCACGTTCCACGGCGACACCAGCGCGCAGACGCCAACCGGCTGCACGAGGGTGTAGTTCAGCATCTTGTCATCGACCGGATAGGTCTTGCCGTTCATCTGCTGGCACACTTCGGCGAAAAATTCGAAATTGTGTGAGGCGCGCGGGATCAGCACGTTTTTGGTCTGGTGGATCGGCAGGCCGGTATCGGCGGTTTCCATCGCCGCGATCTCCGGGACGTTCTGATCGATAAGATCCCCCAGGCGGCGCATCAGGCGCGCGCGCTCTTTCATCGGCAGGTTAGCCCACTTCGGGAAGGCCTCTTTCGCCGCCGCTACCGCCTGGTTGATTTCGGCTTCGCCGCCGGAGGCGACTTCCGCCAGCACCTCGCCGGTGGCCGGGTTGGTGGTATGAAAATAGTCTGCGCCGGCAACGTTTTTACCGTTGATCCAATGGTTAATCTTTTTCATGACAGTGTCTCCTCATACGCTTGCTGGCTGATGATATGGTTGACCAGGCGGCCCACGCCCTCGACTTCAACGATCACCTCGTCGCCCGGTACCACGTCGGATAGCCCTTTCGGCGTGCCGGTGGCGATCATGTCGCCCGGTTGCAGGGTCATAAATTCGCTTAAATAAGCGATGAGGAACGGGATGCTGAAGATCAGATCGGCGGTGGTGCCCTGCTGGCGCAGCTCGCCGTTGACCCAGGTGCGCAGGGCCAGATTATGCGGATCCGGGATCGCCTCTTTGCTGACGATCCACGGGCCGATCGGCGTCAGGGTGTCGCGGCTTTTCACCCGCAGGTTCGGGCGGTAGTAGTTTTCCAGATAGTCGCGGATCGCGTAGTCATTGCACACGGTATAGCCGGCGACATAATCCATAGCCTCGGCTTCGCTGACGCGGCGCGCGGTTTTCCCAATCACCACCACCAGTTCGGCTTCGTAGTGCATGTATTCGACGTTATCCGGGCGTACCGACTGCTGCTGGTGGCCAGTAAAGGTGTTCGGCGCTTTGATGAATACCAACGGCTCGGTTGGCGGTTTAAATTCCAGCTCGCTGGCGTGGTCGGCGTAATTCAGCCCCAGCGCGAACAGCGTGCCGTCGGCGGGCGGCAGCCAGCGGAATTCACCTTCTTTTAATACCGTGCCATCGTCCAGGCGCACCTGGTCGCGTTCATTGACCAGCACGTCGCGTACCTGTCCTTGCCATTCAATGCGTGCCTGTTTCATGCCAGCTCTCCTTCTGCGACAACCGGGTTTTCGAGCGCCGGGAAACCGTCGGCGAGAATACGTACCCGGTCGCCGGGGCGCAGCGTGACGCGAGAGTGGGGCGTGCCGATAAGGATCGCGTCGCCGGGATTGAGGGTGGCGAATTCGCTCAAGGCGCTCAGCAGCTGCGCGGCATTACGCTGCAGATCGCCGGTATGCCAGCTATCCGCCTCGCGGCCGTTAATTTCGGTGATGATGGTCAGATCGTCGACGTTGCGTACCGCCGATAGCGTGCCGATGGGGCAGAAGCCATCGCGGCACTTGGCTTTGATCGCCGGGCGATAAAAACTCTCTTCCGGCAGACTCACATCGTTAGCCAGCGCGTAGCCGGCGATATAGTTCGCCGCCTCTTCCGCCGCCACTTTACGCGCGGTTTTGCCGACAATCAGCGCCACCGTTGCGCCGCTTTGTACGGTCTCGCCCTGCGGATACGGGATCGCTTCGCCATCGCCAATTACGGTATTGCGCGGCTTGATAAACCAGACCGCGGTTTTCGGCGGCGTCTTGTAGGGGGCCTGTTGAAACGCCTCGCGCCAGGCGTCGAGCTGGCTGCGATGATTGAGCGCAACGGCGAAGATGGTACCTTTCATTCACCACTCCTCTGGGACAGATTTCGGTTCAAAGGGATTTCGTTAATATATTAATGATCATCTTTTATGCTTTGCGCTGAGGTTTAGCAACTGGAAGTGAATGTTTTGTGATCGGATTAACACAATATTTACATAACAATTACTTATTTGTTATAAATCAATAGATTGAATATTATTCAGGAAAAGACTGGTACTTTTCAGGTGCAGAAACCGGTTGTACATGGCAGGATTAACGCTAATTATTAAGTTATTAATAAGTTTTTGGTGAGGCTGTTGAGGGGATACTATGCATGATTCATTAACCATTGCCTTGTTGCAGGCGCGTGAAGCGGCGATGGCCTACTTTCGACCGATCGTCAAACGACACAATCTCACCGAACAGCAGTGGCGGATCGTGCGAATTCTCGCCGAACGTCCGTCGATGGACTTTCACGATCTGGCCTTTCGCGCCTGTATCCTGCGCCCCAGCCTGACCGGTATTTTGACGCGCATGGAGCGGGATGGGCTGGTGCTGCGCTTAAAGCCAGTTAACGATCAGCGCAAGCTGTACGTCTCGCTGACGCCTGCCGGAACTGCGCTGTACGAAAGCGCCCAGGCGGAGGTGGAAGAAACCTATCGCCTGCTGGAGGCCCAGTTCACCACGGAAAAGCTGCAGCAACTGACCTCCCTGCTGGAGGAGTTTATTGCGCTTGGCGTCCCTGCCGGGCGCGGTGATGAAGAAGAGTAGCGGTTACGGCTCGGCGTTCAGCCTGGCGAGGGCAATAAGCGTTTCCGCGCGGGCGGGGGACAGCGGCTCTCTCGGCTGCGGCAGCGGCCAGCCATACAGCCAGCGGGCGCTGGCGGCGCAGGTGCGCCCCTGACAGGTGCCCATACCGCAGCGCTGGGTCAGTTTGGCCTGCAGCCAGTCGTCGGCGGCAGCTACGTCGCCGCAGCGCACATCTTCGCAACGGCACAGCAGGCTCTCCGGCGTCGCCGCGTTTTTCAACGACTCCGCCAGCCGGAAGGTGCGGTTTATGGCGTCGGCGAAGCGCTGCCAGCGCCGGGAGCAGCGCTTGCTCAATGATATTCGTCACGTCGCCTCCGGCCTGGTTCATCTTATCCGCCACCGCCTGCAGGCCGCCCGTGCTGCAGCAGAGGATCAGTTTCTGCCAGTAAACCACGCCGCCGCCATCGGCGATTTCAAACAGCACGCTGTGCGCAGGGGCGGGCAATCAGCCGCGCGCCGTTCACCTCCCGGATGGCGGCGATGTCGTTGGGGATTTACTACTGGGGCGCGCGCAGCTGCCTGCCGCAGGCTAACTTTAGCGGAGACGAAGAAGAGTAAAGGAGAACAGTATGGAGTCGGTAACTCTATCTTTACCTGAAGCTTATGACCTGGCGCTGGAGGTACTCAGCGCCAATGGATTTAGCGCCGACCACGCGGCGGCGATTGCCCGCAATGTGACCGCCGGGGAGCGCGACGGCTGCGCTTCCCACGGCCTGTGGCGGCTGTTGGGCATTGTCGATACCCTGCGCAAAGGTAAGGTATCGCCCGATGCCGAGCCGCAGATCCATGACCAGGCGCCGGCGATTGCGCGGGCGGACGCCGGGGGCGCTTTTTCACTGCTGGCCTACGAGCGCGCGCTGCCGCTGCTGCTGGAGAAGGCGCGCCACAATGGCATTGCGGCGCTGGCAATTAATCGCTGCGTTCATTTTTCCGCGCTGTTTGCCGATATTGAGCCGTTGACCGAGGCAGGGCTGGTAGGGCTGGCCTGTACGCCAAGCCACGCCTGGGTCGCCCCGGCGGGCGGCACACGTCCGCTGTTCGGCACCAACCCCATCGCCTTCGGCTGGCCGCGGCAGGATAAGCCGCCATTTATTGTTGATATGGCGACCAGTGCTGCGGCGCGCGGCGAGATCCAGCTGCATCAGCGCAGCGGCAAAGCGCTACCGGAAGGCTGGGGAATCGACAGTCAGGGACAGCCAACGACCGATGCCGCAGAGGTGCTGAACGGCGCGATGTTGACTTTCGGCGGCCATAAGGGCTCGGCGCTGGCGGCAATGGTTGAGCTGTTGGCCGGGCCGCTTATCGGCGATATGACCAGCGCCGAATCGCTGGCGTGGGATAACGGCGCGGGCGGTCTCCCCTACGGCGGCGAGCTGATTCTGGCGCTGGATCCGCAGCGTTTTCTCGGCGCGCAGGCACCAGAGCAGCTGGCGCGCGCCGAAACGCTGTTCATGGGTATGCAGGAACAAGGGGCGCGTCTACCGGGCGAGCGGCGTTTTGCCTGCCGCCAGCAGAGTGAACGGCAGGGGGTCATTATCAGTCGTTCATTGCATGATGAGATTTGCGCCTTGCGCCAGGGCGGGTAAGGCGCGAAGCGCCGCCGCCGGGACATCCCCCGGTTTTCCTACGCTTAGCCGGGCTACCGAACGTCGCGGGTTGTGTAGCCCGGGTAAGGCGCGAAGCGCCGCTACCCGGATGCCTGTCAAAACAGCGTGTCGAGCTCGTCCAGCACGTTGTAGTCGTC
Organism: Klebsiella sp. 28; assembly: GCF_018223905.1. NCBI lineage: Bacteria > Pseudomonadati > Pseudomonadota > Gammaproteobacteria > Enterobacterales > Enterobacteriaceae > Klebsiella > Klebsiella sp. 28. The sequence continues at coordinate 121,448 of NZ_JAGRQY010000021.1, read as the reverse complement.
ATCGACCAGCAGCAACGTCTTCCACTTATCAAAGGTCAGACACGGGTGCGAGGTGCCGAACAGCAGAATATCGCCGACCTGCACATCGCTGCCCGGCGCCAGGCGCAGCATACAATGCTGATCCATGATGCCGGTGCTGACGATCGACTCCGCGCGCAGCGCTAACTGCTGGCCATTACGATAATGGGCGATCGGCTGCGGCAGCCCGGCGTCGAAAGCGCAGTCGCGCTTGCCGAAATTCACTACCGCGCGATCCGCCTCCGGCACCGATTGCACCATCGCCATCAGCTCCAGCGCTGAAGTGAGATCGCCGGCGAGATCGCAGGCAATCGGATCGCGGGCGATCAGCGCTTGTTGGGCGAGATCGTAGATCCCGCGATCGTGGGTGATATAACAGCCAGGGCGGATGACGATACGGCAGCGGCGCGGTTTTGCCGCCGCCAGCCAGATGTTGCACACCACGTCATACCAGACGGTGCCCGCGCCGGTGAGAATAAATTCGCCGTCAACCAGCGGCTCCATGCGGCAGGAAAGCGCCGCTGCCTGCTGTAACAGCGCTTCCACCTGCGGCTGCGGATCGTCGCCGTGCAGCACCCCTTCATACAATTCCAGTCCGCGTAGCCGTAGCCCCGGCAGGTCGCTTACCCGCTGCGCCAGCGCCAGCGCGTCATCAACGCTACGACAACCGCAGCGCCCGCCAGGCACGCCAAGTTCAATCAGCACATCCAGCGTTTGTCCCTGGTCTGCGAAGAATGTGGAGAGGGCGCGCACGTTGACCTCGCTATCGACGCAGCAGATAAAATCCACCGCCCGATAGTGGGCTTTTAGCTGCGCGACCACCTGCATATTGGCTTTGCCGACCAGCTGATTAACCATCAGGACGCGTTGGATGCCGCTGGCCATTGCCGCGCTAGCCTGCCAGACGCTGCCCACGCCGATCCCCCACGCCCCCGCTCGCTGCTGCGCCTGAAATATCCATGGCGTCATTGTCGTTTTACCATGCGGCGCCAGCGATACGCCGCGGGCGTCGGCGTAGCGCTGCATCCATGAAATATTATTTTCCAGCGCCGACTTTTTTAGCAGCGCGGCGGGTAGACAGACCTCTTCCGCCAGCAGATTAGCCGGCGCGGACATGAGGGCGGATTTGTGCGGGATGAGCGGTGCTGAATGGTATTTCATAACACTATCCTTTCAGGGTTTATAATCGGTTAGTCGCTGGGTATCATTTATAACTATTTGATAAATATATTTTTAACATAAAAATGTTATTCGTTTTGAATAAAAGTATCACAAAACGATCTGAGTTTTGCGTAGTTTTCCACTGTTTTTTGCGCTTGTAAATGGTTAACTTATCGGCATGTCGAAAGGGAGTAATTGCTATGAAAGTTGACTGGCTTTTCAAAAACGTCACGGTGATCGACGGGAGCGGCGGGCCGCAATACCGTGCTGATGTGGCGGTGAAGGGCGATCGAATTATGGCTATCGCCCCGGCGCTGGACGTTGCGGCGGAGCAGGTGATTGATGGCCAGGGGCGGGTACTGGCGCCGGGCTTTATTGATGTGCATACCCATGATGATATCAACGTGATCCGCATGCCGGAGTACTTGCCGAAGCTCAGCCAGGGGGTGACGACGGTGATCGTCGGCAACTGCGGGATCAGTGCGGCGACCGCCACCATGCGGGGGGAAGTGCCGGACCCGATGAATCTCCTCGGCGAGCAGCAACACTTTATCTATCCCACCGTGGAGGCTTATGCCCATGCGGTGGAGGCGGCGCGACCGTCGCTGAATGTCGGCACGTTAATCGGTCACACCGCGCTGCGTAATAACCATATGGACGATCTGTTTCGTCCGGCGAACGAGACGGAAATCGCCGGCATGCGCGTACAGCTACGCGATGCGCTGCGCCAGGGAGCATTAGGGCTCAGTACCGGGCTGGCCTACGCCAGCGCCTTCCAGTCGACCACCGAGGAGGTGATGGCGCTGGCGGAAGAGCTGGCGGCCGGGAAGGGCGTCTATACCACCCATTTACGTTCAGAGTTTGAGCCGATTCTCGAGGCGCTGGACGAAGCCTTCCGTATTGGTCGCCACGGCAACGTGCCGGTGGTGGTTTCGCACCACAAGTGCGCCGGGGCGAAAAACTGGGGGCGTACCAAAGAGACGCTGGCCTTTTTCGATGAGATGCGCCAGCAGCAGGATATCGCCTGCGACTGTTATCCCTACTCCGCCAGCTCGTCGACGCTGGATATGAAGCAGGTGACCGACGAGTTTGATATCGTGATTACCTGGTCCGAAGCGCAGCCGGAGCAGGCGGGGAAAACGCTGCAGCAGATCGCCGATGAGTGGCAGGTGAGCCTGCACGACGCCGCGGCGCGGCTGATGCCGGCGGGCGCTATTTATCACAACATGGATGAGCAGGACGTACGGCGGGTGATGCGCTATCCGGTCACCATGATTGGCTCTGACGGGCTGCCGAACGATCCGATGCCGCATCCGCGCCTGTGGGGCGCCTTCCCGCGGGTGCTCGGCCACTATAGCCGCGACGAGCAGCTATTCCCGCTGACTACCGCGGTACACAAGATGACCGGGCTGTCGGCGGCGCGCTTCCAGCTGGTGGATCGCGGGCTGGTGAAAATTGGCTACTTTGCCGACCTGGTGCTGTTTGACCCGCAGACGGTGCGCGATGTCGCCAGTTTCTCCGACCCGAAACGACCGGCGGACGGCATTGAGGCGGTGATGGTCAACGGCGTGATGAGCTACGGCAGTGATAAGAAAATTACCGGACGGGCAGGGCGTTTCCTGCGTCGTCGGATGGACTAAGGAGTTGAGTATGAGTATCAAGCGTTATGGCGTAGAAGGTGGTACCGGTACCGGCGGGCAGCACCTGCCGTTCGCGCGGGCGGTGGAAGCGGGAGGCTGGCTGTACGTTTCCGGCCAGACGCCGATGAAGGACGGGGAAGTGGTGGAAGGCGGGATTGTCGACCAGTCGCGTCTGGCGATTCAGAACTGCGTAGATATCATGACCGAAGCGGGCTACACCCTGGCCGACGTGGTGCATGTTAAAGTGATCCTCACCGATGCGCGCTATTTTCAGTCGTTCAATAAGGTATTTCGCGAGTTCTTTGGCGACAACCCGCCTGCCCGCATCTGCTGCGTAGCGGACCTGGTGGTGGATTGTAAAGTCGAAGTGGATGTGACCTGTTTTAACGCTGCGCGACAATAACGCTCGAAACCTAAAATAAATCCCTCCCTTTGCGGGAGGGAGCATCAAAAAAGTGTGATATCGGCACCAGAGTGAATAAATAAATCGGTGCCACTGGGTTCGCTATGCCTTTTTTCAGGCATGGTTCCTGTTAACTCATAATATTCAGCGGCACGAATATTATTTATTACGTCTGGATGTGAGCCATGAATAATATGTCATTTATGATTTGGTTTTCCGTTTATGCCTGCGCGATGATTACCTTAGGCTGGTACGTTTCGCGCAAACAGAAAACCGGCGAAGACTTTTTACTTGGCGGTCGTTCGCTGCCGATGATCCTCACTCTCGGTTCGACGGTCGGCACCATGGTGGGGACCGGCTCCAGCGTCGGCGCCGTCGGCTTTGGCTACAGCAACGGCTGGGCCGGGATGCTTTACGGCCTCGGCGGCGCGGTGGGGATCCTGCTGGTGGCATGGTTATTTGCACCGGTACGTAAACTTCGCTTCATGACCATGAGTGAAGAAATGTCGTATTACACTGGCGGCAGTAAAATTATAAAAAACCTCGTCGCAATACTTATTTTTATTGCCTCTATAGGCTGGCTGGGGGCGCATATATTAGGCGGCGGATTATACCTAGCGTGGGCCAGCGGCATTGATATTAATGTCGCGAAAATTATTATCGCGCTGGCTTTTGTGGTTTATGTCGGTATCGGCGGCTATTCCGCGGTGGTGTGGATCAATACCATTCAATCGATCGTGCTGTTCGTGGGCTTTATTTTAATGGCGATACTGGCGGTTCATCACGTTGGCGGCTGGAGCCATATTCAGCAGGCCGTCGATCCGGCGGCGCAAAGCCTGTTCGCGGTCGATAAATTAGGCGTGCTGCCGGCGCTATCATTGGCGATGGTGATCGGCGTCGGCGTGCTGGCGACGCCTTCTTATCGCCAGCGTATTTACTCGGCGAAGACCGTCTCTTCGGTACGCCACTCTTTCACGATTACCGGCCTGCTGTATCTGGGATTCTCCTTCCTGCCGGCGATCATCGGTATGGCGGTATGGACCATGAACCCGCAGTTGGAGAACAGCGGCTTCGCCTTCTTGTTTGCCACCCAGGTGCTGCCGCCGGTGCTGGCGATGGCGATCCTGATTGCCGGCATGTCGGCCAATATGTCTTCCGGCAGCTCTGATGCCATCGCCGCGGTGTCCATTATGCTGCGCGACCTCTACACCCTGGTGACCGGCCATATGCCCGCGCCGGAGAAAGCGATTCGCCTGTCGCGGATCTTCCTGGTTCTGGTGATTGCGCTGGCGCTGCTGTTTGCCCTGACCTCCAACGACATCATCAGCTACATCACCAAAATGATCTCGATGATTATGTCCGGGATGTTTATCTGCACCATGCTTGGCCGTTTCTGGACACGCTTTAACTGGCAGGGCGCGGTCGCCGCGCTGGCCGGCGGCGCCGGGGCATCGGTTGCGGTGCTGGTGGATAGCGACTGGCTGGCGTTCTGGGGCAACCCGTGTATTCCGGCGGTGCTGACGAGCCTGGTGGCCTCGGTTGTGGTGACGTTACTGACCCCGGCAAGCAGCATGAGCCGCGAGCAGGCGCTGGAGATGATTACCCGCGAGCGTGAAAGCCGCCCAACGCCGCCGCCGCTGCCGATTGGCAAACGTCATACCTCACGCGGGTAAGGGGCAATCATGAACGAGTATATTGCCGTCGATTGGGGCTCCACCCAGCTGCGGGCATGGCGGATGCGTGATGGCGAATGCATCGACAAGCTGAAACTGCCCTGCGGCGTCACGCGTCTGAACGGGCAGCGCGCCGAAGCGGTATTTCAGCAGCAGCTGGCGCCGTGGCGCGGCGACCCCGCGCTGCCGGTGGTGATGGCGGGCATGATCGGCAGCGATGCCGGATGGCAACCGGTGCCTTATCTGGCCTGCCCGCTGGCGCTGGAGGCGCTCAACGGTCAGTTATATGAGGTGGCGGAAAAAGTGTGGATCGTGCCGGGGCTGAAAGTGGCGCAGGCTGCAGATTACGACGTAATGCGCGGTGAAGAAACGCAGCTGCTGGGCGCCTGGCAACTGATGCCCGCGGAGTGTTACGTGATGCCCGGCACCCACTGCAAATGGGTGCAGGTGCAAAACGGCGTGGTGCACCAGTTCGCCACGGCGATGACCGGCGAACTGCATCACCTGCTGCTTAACCATTCGCTGCTCGGCCAGCAATTGCCTGCGCAGTTGCCGGATGAAGCCGCTTTCGCCCTCGGTATGGAAAAAGGGTTAAATCAGCCGGCGTTATTGTCCGGGCTTTTTAGCGCCCGCGCCGCGCGGGTGTTAGGCGCGCTGGCGGCGACTTCGGTGAGCGATTATCTCTCCGGGCTGTTGATTGGCGCGGAGGTGGCGACATTCAGCGAACGCTATCGCGCCAGACGCGTGGTGCTGGTTGGTGAGCACTCGCTCAGTGTCCGTTATCAGCAGGCGATGGCGGCGCGTGGGTTAGCCGTTTCCCGTTGCTCCGGCGAGGCGGCGTTTCTTTCGGGTATAGCGAGGATGATTGATGGACAAGATTAAGCTGGTGGCGATTTTACGCGGCATTCAACCCGCTGAGGCGGCAGATCATATTGAGACGCTAATAAATGCAGGCTTTCGCTATATCGAAATCCCGCTCAACTCGCCGGACTGGCAGCAAAGTATTCCGGCGATGGTGCGTCAGTTTGGCGAGCGGGCGATGATTGGCGCGGGAACGGTGCTGAAGGTTGAACAGGTTGATTTTCTCGCTGAAGCCGGGGCGAAACTTATCGTGACGCCCAATACGGCCCCGGCGGTGATCCGCCGCGCGGTAGATAAGGGGATGCTGGTGTGCGCCGGCTGCGCGACGGCCTCCGAGGCGTTTAGCGCGCTGGATGCCGGGGCGCAATGGCTGAAAATCTTTCCGTCATCAGCATTCGGCGCGGACTATATTCGCGCGCTGAAAGCGGTGTTGCCGCCGGAGGTTCCGGTGCTGGCGGTCGGCGGCGTGACGCCGGAAAATCTGGCGACCTGGATACAGGCGGGGTGCGCCGGTGCCGGTCTGGGCAGCGATCTTTATCGCGCCGGACAGGCCGTGGAACGTACCCGCGAGCAGGCGGAGAGGTTTATCTCCGCCAGTAAAAGTTAGTCCCCCAGCGGCTGCCGATCGACGCCGCCGCGGTGGCTGTCGAGCGCCAGCTTAATACGGCGTAATTTGCCTTTTGCCTGGGGTTTGTTGGCCATCGCCAGTTCGGTGGCCAGCACATCGACCATCGCCAGCATCGCGTAACGGGAAGTGCTGGGCTTAAAGATATAGTCGTTTTCCCGTACCAGCAGCGGTAGCACCAGATCCGCCTGTTCAGCCAGCGGCGTTCCGGCGGGGGTAATCGCAATAACCTTCGCGCCGTACTGGCTGGCAATCGCCGCGCTCTCGATGATTTCCTGGGTATAGCCGCCCAGAGACAGCACGATCACCACATCCTGCGGCGTCACCGCCGAGCTCATCATGCGTACCAGCAGACCATCGCTCTGGCTGACTACCGGCAGACCGAGGCGAAACAGGCGATACTGAATTTCCTGAGCGCAGATGGTCGAACCGCCGCCCATCCCCAGGGCGAGGATCTGCCGCGCATCGCTCAGCCAGCTCACCGCGCGCTTCAGCGCCTCGATATCCAGCGCCCGCCGGTTGGTCTCCAGTACGCTGATGATTGACTCATAGATCCCCTGGACGCCTTCGAGATCCGGAACATCGAGGATAAACCGCTGGCCGACCGCAAGAGATTGCGCAAGCTTCATCTTCAGCTCGCGGACGTCTTTACAGCCGAGCGCCCGGGCAAAACGGGTGACCGAAGCCTGGCTGGTTTGCGTCAGACGCGCTATCTCGGCGATGGGCAGCTCCGCCGCCGCCGCGACATCATCGAGAATAAACTGCGCAATGCGTTTTTCGGTCGCCGTGAGTTCCACAAAGCGATCGGTTATGCAGGAAATAATATCGATTGACCAGGACATACGGTAACAACGGGTAAGTTTTGAATGGTACTTTGTACCATATTGCGCCGCTGAAATCAGTGCTGAAGTCTACAACGCCAGGCGCATGGCGCAGCGCGACTCGGGCGGCAGGCCGTGCCGGGTCTCCTGTTCCCTTTTTGCCGCCAGCCCGGCGGGCAGGGTCAGCTCATCGAGCATGGCGAATCCCAGACGGGTATAAAACGGCGCATTCCACGGCACCTCGCGGAAGGTGGTGAGGGTTACCGCCGGGTAGCCCATCTGCCGTGCGCTCTCAATAACCCGCTCCAGTAGCATCCGGCCGATGCCCTGTTGCTGCCAGGCCTGGTGGACGGCGACTTCGACGATAAATAACGCATCGTCGAGCGGTTCGGTCAGAATAAAGCCAACGGGTTGCCCGGCGGCTACCGCCAGCAGGCTATGCTCCGTTTCCAGATAATCATGATGGCGCGCAACGCTAATCACCTCGCTGTCCGCCAGCCAGGCGAGAGAAGGGATCTGGCGAAATGCCTGGGCGGCAGAACGTTCAATGGCGGGCAGAAGGGCGATATCGCTCTCCTGAGTCAGGCGTAATACGGCACCGGCAGTTATAGTGTTAGTTTTCATCACCTCAGCATAGCAGCCTTCGGGAGAAAAGTATGGAGCTGACCGCCGTTCCCGCCACGCAGTTCAGCAGCGTGCAGTTAACGGATATTCTCAACGCCTGTTTTGAAGCCTACCTGGTGCCTGTTACCCAGTCGGTAGAGGGATTTGTTCAGCGTTTTAGCGCCGAGGGGATGAGCCTGGTCGATTCCCGCGTCTGGCTGGCCGGAGATGAACCGGCGGCGATCGCGATCGTCGCGCGCCGGGGGAATGCTGCTCGCCTGGCGGCCTTTGCCCTGCGCCCGGCCTGGCGCGGCAAAGGCCTGGGCCGGAAACTGATGCAGGAGCTGCTGATGCTTTTGCAACAGCAGGGGATCGAGACGGTATTCCTGGAGGTGATCCGCGATAACCATGCGGCCGTCGCGCTGTATCAGTCGCTGGGCTTTACGCGACGCTATGGGCTCTGCGGCTACCTGAGTACAGAACTTCTGCCCCCGGTGCCGGGCGTATTACAGCTTTATCCCACCCTGTCCCTGCTTCGGCGCGCCATTGAGGAGAGTAACAGCCAGCTTCCCTGGCTGCTGGATCCGCTTACCTTCGCCACTCTGCCATGTCAGGTCGTGACGCTGGAACAGCGCGCCTTCGCGGTTCTAACGACGGCGGGCTCGCGCCCTGTACTGTCGTTTTTGTGGGTGGAGCCCGCCGCCCGCCGCCAGGGGCTGGCGCGTGAGCTGCTGATGGCGCTGGCGCAGCAGTTCCCGGGCATTGGTACTTCGGTGACGGTCCCGGAAACTTTTACGCCGCTGTTTGCCGCGGCCGGATATACGCCGCTCTCGCTGCAGCAGTATGAAATGACGATGGATCTGGCCGACGCGTAGTCGGCTTAGCCGGGAGTGTGCGCTGGACCGCAAAAAACAGCACGAGCCGTCGATAAGCCTCTCTTTTCCCGCATCATATCCCTTCGTAATGGCGAAGAGGGGGATGCGATGCGTAAAACGGAACTGTTGGCTTTTTTGCAAAATCAGACCGATTTTTTCGATCCGGATAACCTGAGCGAGGTCTTCACCGCCAGCTGGCTGGCCCGGCGTTTCGCGATGCAAAGAAATACCGCCAGCCATTATCTCAATCAGCTGGTCGCTCAGGACGTGCTGGTGAAAATCAACACCCGGCCGGTCTATTTTCTGCATAAAAAAGCCTTTTGCCAGCAGTTCTACCCGCTTTCCCGCAGTGAGTATGCCAGCATGGCGGAGTTACTCGCGGAGAGCGACCGCCAGCCGGAGCAGGCGGACCATTTTTCGTTGCTGACCGGGCATGACGGCAGCCTGCGTAAACCGATTGAGCAGATGAAAACCGCGCTGTTTTATCCTAACGGCGGGCTACCGCTGCTGATCACCGGCGACAGCGGGACCGGCAAAAGCTATATGGCTGAGCTGATGCATGAGTTCGCCATCGCCCAGGAGCTGCTGGCGCCCGATGCCCCCTTTGTGAGCTTTAACTGCGCGCAGTATGCGAGTAATCCGGAGCTGCTGGCCGCCAACCTGTTTGGCTACGTCAAAGGCGCGTTTACCGGTGCGCAGAGCGATAAAGCGGGGGCGTTTGAGGCGGCAAACGGCGGGATGCTGTTTCTCGATGAGGTCCATCGCCTGGATGCTCAGGGACAGGAGAAGCTGTTCACCTGGCTGGATCGTAAGGAGATCTACCGGGTGGGGGAGACCGCGCAAGGCTTGCCGATTTCGCTGCGGTTGGTGTTTGCCACCACCGAAGATATTCACAGCACTTTTCTCACCACCTTCCTGCGCCGAATTCCGATCCTGGTTAGCTTGCCCGATCTTCAACACCGTAGCCGCGAGGAGAAGGAGGCGCTAACGCTACAGTTTTTCTGGCAGGAGGCGCGCACGCTTGCCGCCCGGCTGCAACTAACGCCGCGACTGTTGCAGGTCCTGACGCAGTATGTTTATCGGGGCAACGTCGGCGAGCTGAAGAATGTGGTGAAGTACGCCGTGGCGTCAGCCTGGGCCAGGTCTCCGGGCCGCGAAATGTTGACCGTGACGCTGCACGATCTGCCGGAAAATGTCATGGCCGCGACGCCAGCGCTCAGCGAAGCGATGGGCCAGCAGGAGCCGCTGCTTATCGAGCCGCAGACCAGCCTGGTCTGGCTGCTGCGCGCGCGCGACCCGGTACAGGGGCTGATCTATGACGTTCAGTGTCGGGTTCTGGCGCAGTATGAAGCGGTGCTGAATAAAAAAACGGTCTGGGAAGAGGCGCAAAGGAGCATGGGGGAAGAGATTGAAACCCTCTTCGATCGGCTGATCTTTGATAATCATGACTCCAGTAGCTCGCAGATGCTGCTGCTGATCGCTCATCAGGTTCGGGAGGAGTATTATCGCCTGGAAAAGCGCTTCAATATCCAGTTTAACGGCAACTGCCTCTACGCGCTGAGCCACTACCTGATCCACCGATCCCGACAGGCGCAGTCCACGATAAACAATGAAAAAGCCCGCCAGCTGGAGGACTTCCTGGTACAGAAGTTTCCGCTGCTGTATCGCTTTTGCGAAGCGATCCTCGGTGCGTTGACGCTGAAGCTGGATATTGAACCCCAGCGTATCGACCTGCTGCTGTTAGTGCTGTGGTTCCACAAGAATGGCGCCATCAGCCAGCAGCAGGTGACCCGGGCGATAATTCTCGCTCACGGTTACGCTACCGCCAGCAGCATCGCCAACGTGGCGAACCGCTTGCTGAAAAGCCAGCTCTTTGAGTCATTCGATATGCCGCTGGACGTGACGCCGGAGGCTATCGCTAACCAGGTGATGGCCTACATAGAGAGCCATGCCCTGGCATCAGGATTGATAATCCTGGTCGACATGGGATCGCTGAACGCCATTCACCGCCATTTTAATCGTCGCCTGAGTACGCCGATGGCGATCATCAACAATGTCTCCACCGGTATGGCGATGTACGTCGGGGAGCGCATTTTGCAGGGCGTTATGCTGGAAGATATCGTCCGCGAGATCGGCGATGACCTTGCGGTTGAGCACCAGCACTATTACCCGCAAACCGATAAGCCGCGGGCGATTTTAACCACCTGCGCGACCGGTCTGGGCGCGGCGGCGAATCTGTCGGCGCTGTTAAAAGCCAGCATTCCTGAAGCGCTTGGCATTGATATTGTGGCCTGCGATGTGGAGACCCTTGCCGATCCCGCGCGACGGGAGCCGATGCTAAGCCGCTATGAGGTGCTGGCGATCGTCGGTACCCTGGATCCGCATCTTGCCGATCTACCATGGATCTCGCTGGATTCGCTGATCTCTGGCGAAGGGAGTCGTCCGCTGATGCGCATTTTTGGCGAACTGGCGACGGCGGAGCAGGTCAGCGAGATCAACAACCTGATCCTGAAAAACTTTTCGCTGCGCCGGGTGATCGAGTCGGTGACGATCCTCGATACGGCTAAGGTGATCAACCAGGTTGAGCAGTTTTTGCTGCGCTATGAGCATCTGGCCGGGCGCGATGTACCTAACGATCGTAAGGTCGCGCTGTATGTGCATATCAGCTGTCTGATAGAGCGATTAATTCGTCACGCTTCCCCAGCCCAATACACTGGAGGGCAGTGTCCGGATCGCGAGCTGGCTACGCTACGCGAGGCCTTTAGTGTCATAGAGAGCGGGTATAGTGTCAAAATTCCCGTTGTAGAGCTCTGCTACATTCACGATATCCTGACGCGGGAAACAGAATTTATTCAGGAAGATCAAGACTTTTAACACATCTCTTCTTTTTTATCCTTGCGTTAGCCGACGCGCCACTGTTTCTGGCACGTCGGTTGCAATTAAGAAAGCAGTGGAATGCGCTTTCGAGGTAAGGATGAAACGACACTATATTTTTGCCAGCCATGGCAGCTTTGCTAACGGTTTGTTGAACTCCGTGGAACTGATCCTCGGTAAACAACCCGACATACATACCTTGTGTGCCTACGTGGAAGAAGAGGTCGATCTGACGCAGCAGGTGGAAGCGCTAGTGGCGCGTTTCCCGGCGCAGGATGAGCTGATCGTGATTACGGATATTTTTGCCGGTAGCGTGAATAACGAGTTTGTTCGTTTTTTATCTCGCCCACATTTCCATTTATTATCCGGTTTAAATCTGCCGTTAATTATTGACTTGCTGATTTCCGCAGCCGAAGACAATACCGAAAAATTAATTACCGAGGCATTAACAAACGCCAAAGAGAGCATTCAGTACTGCAATCAAACGATTGCCAGCGCGATGACTATGGATAAAGACTTCTGAAATGAGGAAGCATGATGATTACATTATTAAGGGTAGACCATCGATTACTTCACGGCCAGGTGGCCTTTTCCTGGACCCAATATGTCGGCGCCGATTGTATTTTAATCGCCAACGATAGCGTCCCTGGCGATGAGTTGCGGAAAACCACCATTAAGCTTGCCAAACCGCCCTCGGTGAAGCTGGTGATTAAAAATATAAATGATTCTATTGAGGCAATAAAAAGCGGGGTTACCGATAAATATAATTTATTTATTGTTGTGGAGTCGGTTAATGACGCCTGGCGTATTGCCAGCGCCATCGACGAAATAAAAAGCATAAATCTTGGCGGAATAAAGGCTAAAGAGGGCAGTAAAAATATCTCTAAGGCGATTAATTTACTGCCGACAGAAATAGAACAGCTACAACAACTGGTGGGCAAGGGCGTCGAAGTGGAGATTCGCCAGGTCCCGAACGATCGCAAACAGCTTTTTGCGGAATGCGTGTAATTCCGGAGGACAGATTATGGTAGAGGCTCTCTTACTGGGTCTGGTGGCGTTTATCGCGCAATCGGAATATGCCTTAGGGACGTCGCTAATTTCACGGCCTATCGTCACCGGGCTGTTGACCGGGCTGGTGCTGGGGGATGTACAGACCGGCGTCATTATGGGCGCGACGCTGGAGCTGGCGTTTATCGGCTCTTTCTCCGTTGGCGCCTCGATCCCGCCCGACGTCGTGACGGGCGGTATTCTCGGCGTGGCGTTCGCCATTACCTCTGGCGCAGGCACAGAAACGGCGTTGCTGCTTGGCCTGCCTATCGCCACGCTGACTTTGATCCTGAAAAACATCTATCTGGGGATGTTCATTCCAATGCTTAGCCAGAAGGCGGACGGGTATGCGGAACGGGCGGATCTCCGCGGCATTGAGCGGATGCATTTGATTGCCGGATTCGGCCTGTCGCTGATGCTTGCCGCGGTGGTCACCGTCTCATTCCTGGTGGGCAGCAACGCGGTGAAATCCCTGCTCGATACGATCCCGGAATTTATCAAACATGGGCTCAGCGTCGCCACCGGCATCATCCCGGCCCTCGGCTTCGCGATGCTCGCCAGGCTGCTGATTAACAAGAAAGTGGCGCCGTATTTTTTCCTCGGTTTTGTGCTGATGGCCTATTTGAAAATCCCGGTGACCGGTATCGCCATTCTCGGCGCTATCGTGGCGGTGGTCATGGTTAACGTCACCGCATTGAATTCACCTCGTATCACGACAGAACAAGGAGTCAGCGATGACGACGAAGATGATTTCTGAAGAGACCCTGCAGCCGCAGGCGCAGGAAGAAACCCGGATTACGCCGCGCGATTTACGCCGGGTGTTCTGGCGCTCTTTCCAGATGGAGTTCTCGTGGAACTATGAGCGGCAGATGAATCTCGCCTTTGTTTACGCGTTGATCCCGGTGCTGAAGAAGCTCTATCCGCGCAGAGAGGAGCTGGCCGCAGCGCTGAAGCGGCATCTGGTTTTTTTCAATACCACGCCGCATATCGTCACCCTGCTGCTGGGGATCACCACGGCGATGGAAGAGAAAAACAGTCAGCAGAAAAACATGGATGCCACTGCGATTGATAACGTCAAAGCCTCACTGATGGGACCGTTAGCCGGGCTGGGTGACTCTTTCTTCTGGGGGACGCTGCGCCTCATCGCCACCGGGATCGGCACCAGCCTGGCGCTGAAGGGCAACATCCTCGGGCCGATCCTGTTTCTGCTGGTGTTTAACGTGCCGCACATTCTGGTGCGCTGGTGTTTTACCCGCTGGGGCTACGTACTGGGCACCGGGGTCCTGCAGCGGATCCAGAAGAGCGGAATGATGGAGAGCCTGACCTACGGGGCGTCGATTATCGGTCTGATGGTAGTCGGGGCGATGACCGCTTCAATGATCGATATCACCATTCCTCTCTCCTTCGGCGCCGGGGAGGCCAAAACCCAGGTACAGGACATTATCAACGACATTCTGCCCTGCATGCTGCCGTTGGTGAGTTTTGGCATCGTCTACTGGCTACTGGGACGGAAAGTTAAACCGCTCTCAATTATTGGCGGCATGGCGCTGGTGGGCATTCTGGGTTCGTGGATCGGATTGTTTTAACGGGAGTGAGCTATGCGACCAACAATGATGACATATATCAGTGAAGAGCCAGCCTGCCTGGCGCAGATCCTGCGCGAGTACCGGCAAAAGCTGGCGCCGATTGAAACCTTCGCCCGCCAGCACCCGGTACGGCGGATATTATTGCTCGCGACCGGATCGTCGCTGAATGCCGCGCTGTGCGCGCGCTATTTCTTTGAGCAACGCTTCGGTGTGCTGCTTGACATTAAAGAGCCGTACAACTTCACCCATTACGACGCGATCGACCCGCATGCCGATCTGGTGGTGGCGATTTCACAGAGCGGAAAAAGCGCGTCGACGCTGGAGGCGATGCGTAAGGTACAGGCTTCCGGCAAATCGGTTTTCGCCCTGACCTCAGATCCGCAAAGCCCGATAGGATGCGCCAGCGATGGCGTTCTGGATATTAATACCGGGATCGAGAGCGTAGGGTTTGTGACCCGCGGCTTTAGCGCGACGGTGCTCAACCTGTTGCTGATAGCGCTGATCATTGCTCGTAAGCAGGAGAAAGCCAGCGAGGTCGAGGAGCAGCACTATCTCGCTGAATTGCAGCGGCTGGTAGCGGCGATCCCGGAGGTTATCGTCCGTACCTCGCGCTTTATTGACCGCCATAGCGAAACGCTGCGTAGCGGCGAGCGCTTTGTCGCCACCGGCTACGGCGCGCTGGTTGGCGTGGCGAAGGAGTTCGAAACCAAATTTACCGAGACGGTGCGCGTGCCTTCCAGCGGCTTTGAGCTGGAAGCCTATATGCATGGCCCCTATTTGGAAGCCAATGCCCGCCATGTGATGCTGTTTATTGAAGATACGCCGGACGCGCGAACCCGG
The DNA here is from genome assembly GCF_018223905.1 of Klebsiella sp. 28. Classification (NCBI taxonomy): domain Bacteria; kingdom Pseudomonadati; phylum Pseudomonadota; class Gammaproteobacteria; order Enterobacterales; family Enterobacteriaceae; genus Klebsiella; species Klebsiella sp. 28. The sequence continues at coordinate 106,421 of NZ_JAGRQY010000021.1, read as the reverse complement.
GCGCTGCGCGACTATCTGGCGCCGTCCATTGACCGGGCCTTTACCCTGACGCTGGGTGACGAAGAGGATGCTCAAACGCTGGCGCTAAACTGTCCGTGCGAGCATCACCTGGCGCCTCTGCTGCTGATTGTCCCAGTGCAGATGCTCGCCTGGCATACCGCAGGACTGAAAGGCATCGATCTGGCTAAACGTATTTTCGACGATTTTGACCGCGTCTTAAAAAGTAAAATCTGAATATTCAGGAGAAAACTATGTTGGGTTTTAATCAGGACGAGTACCTGACCAGTGCTCGCGAGATCATCGCTGCGCGTAAACAGGCTGAAACCGTAGCCGACGATATTTATGACAGCGGCTGTAGCGCATTATTTTTTGCTTCGGTAGGTGGTTCCCTGGCGCCGATGATGGCAATTAATGAATTTGCCAAGGAATTAACCAGCGTGCCGGTATATCTTGAACAGGCCGCGGAGTTAATCCATCGCGGACATAAAAAATTAAATAAAGATGCGGTTGTCGTTACGTTATCTAAATCCGGCGATACCAAAGAGTCGGTCGCCATTGCCGAATGGTGCAAGGCACAGGGGATCCGCGTGGTAGCTATTACTCGTCACGCCGACTCGCCATTGGCTGCCGCCGCCAGCTGGCATATTCCGATGTGCCACAAAAATGGCGTGGAATATGAATATATGCTGCTGTACTGGTTATTCTTCCGCGTCATTTTTCGTCACGGCGAGTTTGCTGATTATGCGCGATTTGCCAGCCAGCTCGAGTTACTGCCGGAAAATCTCCTGCAGGCGAAACGCCAGTTCGATCCCCGAGCGGATAGCATTGCCGCGCAATACCATGACTGCGACTATATGATGTGGATTGGCGGCGCGGAAATGTGGGGCGAGGTCTATCTGTTCTCAATGTGTATTCTCGAAGAGATGCAGTGGAAGCGGACGAAGTCGGTGAGCTCCGCTGAATTTTTCCACGGCACCCTGGAGCTGCTGGAAAAAGAGGTTCCGCTGTTTCTGGTGAAAGGCGAGGGGAGATGCCGGGCGCTGGACGAACGCGTCGAGCGTTTTGCCGAAAAAATAACTGACCATCTGGTGGTTATCGACCCGCGCGACTATCCGCTGAACGGCATTGATGACGCGTTCCGCTGGATTATGGCGCCGTGCGTGGTGTCCACCCTGCTGGTGGACCGGCTGGCGGCCCACTTTGAACACCATACCGGCCACGACCTCAATATCCGCCGTTACTACCGGCAGTTTGATTACTAAGCCGTGTTGATGGCGGCCAGCCGGGCTGGCCGCCATGCTATTCTCCGAGGCGCTTCCCAGAAAATTGTCGTCAAACCCAACCGGGTAAAAACCGGTGATAGAGTCCGGCTTACCTTCTCTTTCAGGCAAGCGGATGGCCATGAAAAAACGGATGACCTCGACGCCGCACGATGCGGTCTTTAAGCGATTTCTTCGTCACCCGGAGACAGCGACTGATTTCCTCACCCTCTACCTTCCCGAAGCGATCCTTCAGCGGTGCGATTTCTCTACCCTGAGGCTGCAATCGGCGAGCTTTATCGATGAGGATCTGCGCGCCTGGTATTCAGATGTCCTCTGGTCGGTGCAGACCACCTGCGGCACGGGGTATGTTTACGTGGTGATAGAGCACCAGAGCTCACCGGATAGCCATATGGCCTTTCGCCTGATGCGCTATGCGATTGCCGCAATGCAGCGCCACCTGGATGCCGGGCACAAAACGCTGCCGCTGGTGGTGCCGATGCTTTTTTATCACGGTGCAACCAGTCCGTATCCTTTTTCCCTCAACTGGCTGGATGAATTTGCCGACCCGCAGCTGGCGAAGACGCTGTATGGCTGTCCGTTTCCATTGATCGACGTGACGGTGATGCCGGACGATGACATCGTGCAACATCGGCGAGTCGCCTTGCTGGAGCTGATGCAAAAACATATTCGCCAGCGCGATCTCAGCGGCATAACGGAGTCGTTGGCGGCCGTTGTGATGCTGGGATACACTAACCGTCGGCAGTTGAGAATGCTGTTTCACTATATGCTGCAGTACGGTAATACGGCCGAGCCGGGCGTGTTTCTCCGCCGGCTGGCCCGCCGTCTGCCACAGTATGAGGAGACATTGATGTCTATCGCGCAAAAGCTTAAGCAGGAAGGTCGGCAACAAGGCCGACTGGAAGGCCGGGAAGAAGGGCACCTGGAGGGCTTGCAGGAAGGCAGCCGACGCGAGGCGCTGCGCATTGCCGGCAGTATGTTACAGAATGGCCTCGACAAAGAGATGGTACAGAAGATCACCGGACTGTCGACTGATGAACTACAGCCGCTGTGTGGTTAACGTCCTGCCACGACAACCGCTGCCCGGCGCGAAAATTCGCCGGGCAGGATTGCGTTAGCCTTCGCTTTTCACCACTTTGATCTCCACCATGCCGATCCCCAACTGACGCGGGGAGTGGCCGAGGATATTGCCCTCGTTAGTGGTTTGCGGGTCCGGCGGGGTGATGATCAGCGTGTTGCTGCGCGTTGGGTTGTCAAAATGCAGCGTCGTGGTAGTCACGTCATTATCCAGAGTGAGCACTTGCTCACTTTCTCCAACTCGCACCGGAATCGGCTTATTAGCGTTTGGGCCATAAGCTTTGGCGGTGATCACCAGATCAAATTTCTCCGGCAGCGGCTCTTTATATTCAATCTTCACGTCGCTGCCCAACTGAGCATTGGACCACCGCCCCCACGACTCGGGACGCGAAATACCGCTGAACTGTTTAACCTCTTCCGGGGCGCCAGCGACGTTAAACACGAAGCTGTCGGCCTTATAGCGAATATCGTTGTCGACAATTTTCAGCGTATCGACGTTGCCCTTATAGCGCTCCATATCGATAAGGGTGTCCCTGAAGGCGGTCTTGCCGTGCCACTGCGGCTTATCAACGTGCTGGACCTTCTGCTCACCCCCCAGCTGTCCCTGCGAGACGCACCAGTCGGTGGAGAGCGCCAGCTCAGGCGACCACAGCTGGCCCATTTTATAGCAGCGATCGACCCACACGAAATTATCCCGTGGCGCGAAATCGGCCAGCTGGAAGCGCAGCGGCGCAGAGTATTCACTCTCCGGCAGNNTCTCCGGCAGCGGTTCTACGCGCTGGTCAGATACCCGCAGCAGCAGCGGCAGGCGGAAATGGCTGCCGGAGAAAGCGATCATATTTTTTTGCGAGTCGATGGTGAAATTCTTCATTTCTTTGGGGAAATTCCACAGGCGGATCACGTCAGGCTTCCATGCCAGGACTTTCTCTTTCATATTCATGAAAATACCGGAGAGCGACTGGCCGGAGAGGCTGCTACGCCCGAGGCCGATATAGTTATCGCCGCCGAGAATATCCAGCACCGTCGCGCCGTTATCCATGGTGTTGCGTTTCACCGCCAGGGTCTCCTGCTGCGGTTTATCGCCGCGCAGGACGAAGAACAGATTGCTGCGATCGTGCTTGTTGAGATAATCCCAGGCGCTGTTCTTCATGGCCAGGTGATCGGAAGAGACCACGATGACCGTGTTTTTGAAATAGGGTGAGGCTTTAATCTTTTCTATCAGCGCGGCGATATGTTCCTGACTGCAGCTAACGGCGCTGAAAGAGAGGTTTTTCTTGCCGTCCACATCATAGCGTTTACGCTCGCAGGTGCGTGAGATAAAACCGTCGGGATGGTGGGTATCCACCGTCAGGGCGAAGAGCGAGAAGCGTTTCCCGGACTGCGACAGCTCTTCGAATTTTTTCCAGGTCTCGTCGAGCACAGTGTCGTCATAGAAGCCCCAGTCGTTGCGGTAGGTAGGATCCGCCACCGTAGTTTTTAGCTCTTCCGCCCCGTACAGATGATCGAAGCCGTGGGATTTAAGAAACACGTCTTTGCCGGCAAAGCGCAGGTTAGCCCCCTGCACAAAGTAATTCTCGTAACCGGAGTTCTTCAGAATATCGCCAAGGCAAATATTCTGTGGAAAGAAGCTGGAGACTGAGGCTGAGGCATTACCTTCGAACGGCGCGAACAGCGGAATGCCGCACTGTGAGGCGACCATGCCGGCGATAGTGTAATCGGTCCCCGGCAGCTGCATGGTATTGCTGAAATCAATGGCCTCAGCTTTAATTCTGCCAAGCTCAGGGGTGAGGTTTGGGAAGGCGTCGTTATCAAAATAGGTGCGCTCGAGACTTTCGCCATAGATATAGACCAGGTTCAGCTGCGGATTGTCGATTTGCTTCGACGGCTCTTTATAGTACGCGGCAAAGTCTGGATCGCCCTCGCGTGACTGGGATTTCACCAGCTCGCTGATCTGATGGAAGGCCGGGCTGGCATCAACGGAGGCCAGCGCCAGCAGTAGCGCCGCCAGGCTGTAACCGACGTGATGAGGATGATGCCGACGGCGGCGCAGCACCCAGCCGAGGGCGCCAAAGACGGCGACCAGTGCGACGGCCACGCCGACCCCCGGCAGTATATATTTGCCGATCCCGGCGCCGGTCAGGCTGTTGGTCAGAGTGTAGAGTACCGCGTCGTTGATGCCGTCGCCGGTGAAGTAGTCACTGGCGTAGAGGGTGATATTCAGCACCACGAACAGGCCTAACACCGTGAGCGTGGCGGCAAACCACCAGGTGTTACGACCCGCTTTCCAGGCATACAGCACCACCGAAGCTAAAAATAAGGCGATGGATAACAACTCTGACACAGCTCATCCTCATTAATGCCAGTTATCGGCTGGCAGAACAGATTACTTTTCAAGCCCCACTGTAATTGCAGCGCCATCTTGCTGCAATTCTAGCGTCATGAAAGTGTGCAGTTATTCAGAATTGGTTTAGAAGTTGCCTTTTTTGATCGGCATCGCATCGGGCGAAATGGGAAAACGGAACAGGAAAACTGCAAAAAAAAGCGTTTCAGGCCGCGGCGCCGCCGCGAAGGCAACAAATGCGGCCTTGTCAGTCAGGATCAGGAGAGGAAATTAACACCCTGTTTTAAGACCAGATCGCAGGCTTTGGTTTTTACCTGTTTCGCCAGCGAGCTATTGCCGAGCGTATTCAGGTCCAACTGCTGGCCGTTTTTGCTGTTGAGCAGCCCCTGCAGGCCATCCAGATAGCTGGTGTCCTGTTTTTGTTTTTCCGGCGTGCTAAGCCCCAGTTTATCCAGCACCTGATTTTTGACGTTATCGGCGCTGGTCACGGAGGCCAGCTTCTGTTTCGCGCAATATGACAGGATCCCGGCCGCATTATTCATGCTGCTGGCGGTCAGGGATTGGCTGCTGCCGTTAAGCAGGCTGGTTAGCGAGGAGACGGACATGCCGCCGCTGGCCTGGGCGTTACTGCCGCTGAGCTGGCTGGCAGCGCTGTTAAGGGAATCCTGCCAGGAGGCGGCGTGGGCGTCAGAGAGGGTAAACGCGCTAACGGCAAGCGCGGCAACAACGCTATTTTTAAACGATTTCATAGACGGACTCATAAGCGTGACTGAATAATCGCTTTAGTATAACGCCGTCGTCGCCCGGAAATCTCTTAATACTCCTTGCCTGTAACGCGGTGCCGGTAACTTTCCCAATTGAAGATAACCCACAGGCTGTTGCCGAGCCGCATACGGTCCATCACCCGCTCGCCGAGCAGTTTGTTCATCTCTTCCATATTGCTGTTGGTGAGCATCCCGGTAGGTCGTTTGGAGGATGAGCGCCGGTCAACTATCTGATTGATAATGACCTTTTCATAGCGAGACTCTGTCTGCATACCAATTTCATCGATCACCAGCAGGTCGACCATGCTGAGGTCGTTAAGCAACTGTTCTTCGCTCGTTTCCCGGTTGCCGAAGGTATCTTTCATCGCCGACATAATATCGGCCACGGTAATGATTAAGACCGACTTCCCGCGCAGCAGCAGCTCGTTGCAAATGGCTGCCGCCAGGTGGTTTTTGCCAGTGCCCGGTTTACCGGAGAAGATAAAGCTGGCGATATTGCCATCGAACTCTTCCACGTACTGGCGCGCCCGGGCGAGCGCATTCATCTGCCCCTCGCACTCGACGCGATAGTTATCAAAGGAGCAGTTCTGATGCAGCGGGCGGATCCCCGAGCGGTTGAAGGTGCGCTGCATTTTCATCGCGCGATTCTCTCGCTCCAGCGCTTCGGAACGCAGCCGGCCTTGCTCTTTTTGCCAGGCCAGCAGCTCTTCGCCGGTTTTAAACGCCGGTTCAATATGTGCCGGCATCATTTTCTGCAGGCGTTTCATCAGGTCGCCAACGTTTTTCATGCTCATCCTCGGAAACCTCGCGGAATATGGCTGTCGGGTTCGCTAACGCTGTTCACATCGCGCTTCGGCTGTCCGCCGTTGCTGGCGCGACTGATTTGCACGCTACGCGCCAGCTTCTGCTGCCACTGCACGTGGTGAAAGACTTTACCTTCCGCCTGCCAGTAAGCGACGAAAGCGGCCAGCTCTTCAGGGGTAACCGGCTGGCTCAGGGCAATGCCCCACAGCGCGGCCAGGCGCTGAAAATCGGCGTCAGGCTGCCATCCGGCGTACATAGCAAATTTGCCCATCGGCACCGCAACCGGCGCCGCGGCGGGCTCCTCGAAAAACTGCGGGTCAAGCGCGATGTCGCTGCCGGGGCGCGCCAGCCTGGCTTCCAGCTCCAGCAGTTGCGCCAGCCGCGCTGGCGTCAGCGCATAGAATGCCGGCGCGTTATTGGCAAAAACGGCAACGGTGCCGTCAGTCGATTTTGCCAGCAGCGCCGCGTGCTGCTGGAGGAACTCTTCCAGGCCGCTAAAATGGGAGGTTAAAATTCGCGAAGACATAACTCTATCTCAACTCTGAACTGCAAAGAGTGGGGTGATCTGCACATAGTAGCACAGAGGCCATCGCGGAAGGAGCGTCGCGGATTAACCGCGACGTCGGGGTTAGACGCGAGGACGCTTACGATACAGCCACAGGCCGGGTATCGACAGGCCAATCGAAAGGGCGCCCACAATCGAAGAGGCCTTTAAAAAATTGCTCAGCAGCAAAATCATCATCTCTTCCGAATAACCAAAATGACTGATTTTTACCGCGGAAATCATCGCCGTGTAGGCTGAGATGCCAGGAAACATCGGGATCACGGCGGCGACGGTAAAAATCTTCGGATGCGCCAGATACCAGCGCGACCATTGAATGCCAATGCTGCCCACCAGCAGAGCGGCGAGAAAGGTGGCCCATTCAATGTTAAAACCGGCGCTCATCATGATCATACGCGAGCCATGGCCAATCGCCCCCAGCAGCGCGCACCAGCGCAGAGCGCGCTGAGGGACATTAAAGACCATCGCAAACCCGACGGCGGGGATCGCCGCCAGCAGCATGTCTTCCGCCAGCGCAAAAATAAATGAGATTATGCCCATCCGCGCAGCCCCCATACGGTCATGGCCATCACCACGCCAATACAGGTGGCGAGGGTTAGCAGGCTGGCGATCGCCCAGCGGGCGAGTCCGGTATTGATATGCCCTTTAAACATATCGGCGACGGCATTGATTAATGGAAAACCCGGGACCAGCAGCAGGACGCTGGCGGCCATGGCAATGGTCGGCGTGCTGGCAAACGCCGGGAGGCGCAGCAGCAGCCCGGAGATGGTGGTGGCGACAAAGGCGGTGATGCAGAAGTTGATCTGCGGATGCATGGAGCGATGGGTCAGCACCTGGCGAATGTACATGGCTACCGTGCTGGCGCAGAAGCTGACCAGCGCCCCATCCCAACCGCCGTTATTCAGTTTGCAGAAACAGGCGCAGGAAAGACCCACCATCAGCACCAGCAGCCAGCGCGGATAGCGCAGGGGAACGATCTGCGCAAAACGCTTCTCGACGTCGCGATAGTCCAGCAGCTTATGCTCGGCGAGGATCACAATGTGCTGCACTTCCGTCACCACATGCATATTAATGCCGCGATCGACATTTTTGCGCGTAGAGGTAAGACATTCGCCATTTTTAATGGTGGTCAGGACGATGGCATTCGAAGAGATGGCGCTTTCAACGCTGTCCATCCCCAACGCCAGCCCGAGACGTGTTGACAGTTCCTCCACCAGCGCACTCTCGGCGCCGTGCTGTAACAGAAAAAGACCACACTGGATGCATAAACGTGTGATTGCCCGCTGCTGTGTCCGATCAACCTGCATACTTCCTCTATTGTCCACGACGCCTGGTATCTGCCGATACTTTAACCTGAAGCGCAGTGGCGGCTGAGGGGGGTGGGATCAAATAATGTGCAAAAATTCCCGGTCTGCGGGGCGGCAGAATTTGAAGCATCCCACACTTTTGCCAGTTTGGTGAAAAGTGCAATTTTTGTCGCCATTCATCCCTTCTTTTTCCCCACTGACTTATCAAAAATGCAGAAAAGCACTTTTATTAAACAAAAATTATACAAATAATTAACCCTGCAAGAGTGAGACATCCCTATGAAGACACAGGTCGCGATTATTGGCGCGGGCCCCTCCGGGCTGCTGCTGGGGCAGTTGCTGCACAACGCCGGGATCCATACCGTGATCCTTGAGCGTCAAACGCCGCAGTATGTGCTGGGGCGCATCCGCGCGGGAATTCTGGAAAGCGGCACCGTCGATCTGCTACGCGAAGCGGGCGTGGCGCAGCGGATGGATGCCGAAGGCCTGGTGCATCATGGGGTGGAGTTTCTGTTTGACGGCCAGCGGGTGCCCGTCGCACTGAGCGAGCTAACCGACGGTAAGAGCGTAATGGTTTATGGCCAGACCGAAGTCACCCGCGATCTGATGGCTGCCCGGGCCGCCAGCGGCGCGCCGATCGTCTATGGCGTGAGCGAGGTGGCTATCCATGACGCCAAAAGCGACCGGCCGACGATCACCTACCTCAGCGAAGGGGAAACCTGCCGTCTGGAGTGCGATTTTATTGCCGGTTGCGACGGTTTCCACGGCGTATCGCGGCAAAGTATTCCAGCTGGCATTTTGCAGACCTACGAGAGCGTGTGGCCGTTTGGCTGGCTAGGCCTGCTGGCGGATACGCCGCCGGTCAATCCGGAGCTTATTTATGCGCACCATCAGCGGGGGTTTGTATTGTGCAGTCAACGCTCACTGACTCGCAGCCGCTATTATCTGCAGGTTCCGCTGAGCGATAAGGTTGAAGCATGGTCGGACGAGCGCTTCTGGCAGGAGCTGAAAAGCCGCTTGCCGGAGGAGCTGGCATCCAGGTTAGTGACTGGTCACTCACTTGAGAAGAGCATTGCCCCCCTGCGTAGCTTCGTCGTGGAGCCGATGCAATATGGGCGGTTGTTCCTGGTGGGGGATGCGGCGCATATCGTTCCGCCAACCGGGGCGAAAGGATTAAATCTGGCGGCATCGGACGTGAACTATCTGTGGCGGATTCTGCGCGAATACTACCATCGTGGCCGCAGCGATCTGCTGGCGGCCTACTCGCAACTGGCGCTGGATCGGGTCTGGAAAGGGGAACGCTTTAGCTGGTTTATGACCCGCCTGCTGCATGATTTTCCGGATCAGAACGCGTTCGACGCTAAAATGCAGGCCGCCGACCGCCGCTACTATCTGGGCTCGCGCGCCGGGCTGACCACCATCGCGGAAAACTACGTGGGCTTGCCCATGGAGCGTGTCGCCTGAATTAAGAGGAGTCATCATGCCGTTCGTTCAAACCGTGCCCGTATTTAAGCTGTATGGCGAAGAGTGCGGCTGGCCGACGCCGGACCTGCTGCACTGTGAGTCGATTTTACAGCGCAGCAGCCTGTATCAGTGGCATATTCGCGTCCATCAGCATGCGGAAATGGTCCAGCTTCTCTATCTGCATCAGGGGCGGGCGGAGATCGAAATTGAAGGCGCCACCGCGGTGATGACGGAGTCCTGCATCCAGGTGGTTCCCGCCCTCTGTATTCACGGGTTTAATTTTTCACCCGGGACGCAAGGGTTTGTGCTCTCTCTGGCGCTGCCGCTGCTGAGCCGGTTTGAAAATCAGTTCGGTCGCCCTCTGGATGTGCTTAGCGTGCCGCAGTGTGTGCCGGTGGGCCGTTCTCGCGGGCGCATGCATACGCTGTTTTCAGCGCTTCGCGAGGAGTACTGCGAAGAGCACGATGCGCGAGAAATGATGCTCTATTCGCTGCTGGGGACGCTGTTGGTCTGGCTGAACCGACAGTGCCATCCCGCGTCCCCCGCTGAAGATAAAGCGGAGCGGAAGCGCAGCATGATGCGTCACTTCGCCCGCCTTATCGAGAGCCACTACCGACAGCATCTCCCGTTGGCGGAGTATGCGAAGCTGATTGGACTGTCGGTTACGCACTTAAATTATTTATGTCGTGAGTTTTATGGCTGTAGCGCTCTTGGAGTATTGCATCAGCGGTTGATGCTTGAAGCGCGACGCAATCTGCAGTACACCCGCATGACGATTACACAACTCTCTGATTATTTGGGGTTTAGCGATGCAGCCTATTTTTCGCGTTTTTTCCGTCGCTATAGCGGTATGTCACCCAAAGCATTTAGAGAAACAATTAAAGATAATGCTTCATAATGTTCAGTACTGAAATTATTTTTGCTAAATAATGTTTTTATCTTTTCTAATTTATTAGCGCAGGAACGTCTGTGTTAATATTAATCGCAAGTATACACGGCAATAATATTTTACACGGTATGACCACGGTTCGGTCGTTACGTATATCGTGTGCGCAGGCCATGAATATGATTTTAATATTCATCCAGGAAATGATATGGCGATAAAGTCGCTCGCCGATCGTTTGCAGGCAAGCGAAGGAACTTCGACAGGAAGCGGAGGTGTTATGTTACCAGGACAAGGTAAGTTTGGCGTCGTTATTAGTAAAATTCCCGTCATGCAATCAGGGTTAAAGGTGATCTTCAATGAGAACCTCCCTGATTACGAACTGAGTTTTTGTCGTTCTCATGATGAGCTCACCCTTTTACAACTGCGGCGGGCGGTGCTGGTTGTCGCGGATATCTCCGGCGAGATTGCGCACCCCCGAGCCGTCTGCGAGCGTTATTACTCCCTCATGACTCAGTACCGTGATATTCACTGGGTTTTTATGGTCAGCGACAGCCTCTATCCGTTGGCCGTTGAGCTATTAATTCGTCCTGAAAGCTCGTTGATCTCCGAGAGCGAGCCGGTTAACCGGCTGATTGAGGTGATTTGCGCCGGTAGCCGTGCGGCTGAACAGATTAGCCGTACGCTGTTTGCCGGGGATGAGGACAGCGATTTCGCAAGCTACCACTCTGCGGCGATGCTCACTCTTTCAGAGCGTAAAGTTCTGCGCCTTCTGGCGAAGGGGTGGGGAATAAACCAGATCGCCGCGCTGTTGAAAAAGAGTAATAAGACGATCAGCGCGCAGAAAAACAGCGCAATGCGTCGCTTATCGCTACGCAGCAACGCTGAAATGTATGCCTGGATCAACAGCGCGCAGGGAATGCAAGAGCTGAATATCAATTCAGCTTACGGGGAGCAAATGGAATGGAAAAAAATAGTACAACCCGCCATGTCGCCATCGTAGAAAAATGCGTGATGACGGAAATGGCATGGCGCTATATCTTTAGTCGTGAAGATAATCGCCGTTATCATATTCATCTGTTTAAAAATGTCAGTATGCTCAGGGCGGCGGAAATACCGTTTCCCTGGTCAACCATTATTTTTTCTCTTTCGGGAAGTCGTTCTTCACGAGCCGAGAGTCTGCTCTTTGTTCATGAAATGGCGCGGTGCCGGCCGGAAGTCCAAACGATTATTCTGGCTAATAATGAAAGTGAAATGCACCTGATCGGCCATCTTATGCCGGCCTGTTTGCACGGCATACTGAATAAATCCGCGCCGCGACGCGGGCTACAGGAGCGTTTGCTGCAGCTACTGGACAATCATCATCTCAGCGGCAGCGAACAATTTTGCGACAGAGAGGCGTGCAACGATCCGCTAAGCCCGACGGAGCACGCCATCCTTCGGTATATGTCGTGGGGATATTCGCTTTCTGATATTGCGATACAGCTCAACCGGAATATTAAAACGATCCGCGCGCATAAGTTTAACGCCATGACCAAGCTCGGAGTTCGCTCAGACATTGGTTTATTAAACGCGGCGGATATCCTGTTGCATTTACCGCTCAATAGTACGACCAGCGCCGTTAAACAGGTAGCGTAATGCGGCTATAAACACACATCTACCCATGTTGCATCGGTGAGCTGCGCCATGCGTTCTGGTTCAATGCGAACCGCGCTATGGATGGCTCCCGCTGCGGGTAGTACTTCCTGATAATGTCTGAGAGAGACGTCGCAGTAGACTGCCAGCGGATTTTCCAGACCAAACGGGCAAACGCCGCCGACCGGATGACCGGTCCAGGTAACCACTTCATCGCTGCTTAGCATGCGTGCTTTCGCGCCAAAGGTCTCTTTCAGCTTTTTATTATCCAGCCGCGCATCGCCCCTGGCGACGATCAGTACAATCTTATCTTTGATCTTGAGCGACAGCGTTTTGGCAATTTGCCCCGGCTCAACGTTGTGTGCGGCAGCGGCAAGTGCGACGGTGGCGGTACTCTGATTTAACTCAATAATTTCGATATCGGGGGCGTGTTCGGCAAAAAACTGCCGTACAGACTGCAGACTCATTGGATTCTCCTGATTTAAGCCTGGTTAAATCTGTCACAAGCCTGGCGGAGTGTAAATATCAGCGCGGACAATCCAGATTCTTTCTATTTTGTCGATCTCCTTCACAATCGCCGTAACCGGTTACTGTAACCGGTTGCGGTTATCTGCATTGAGATGAATACTGGAACAGTCACTTCTCCTTTTATTTATAACAAAAGAGCCGTGTATGAATCGTTGCCTCATGAGCAGTATAGCCGGTTGCACATCCGCCAGCGGCCTGCTGCGTCAAAAAGCGGTCATCGTAACGGCAGGGTAATCGTTGTTGGGCCAGTATCAATAGCCTGTCAGGAGGGCTACTATGTCTGCTAACCATGCTGCGTTTAATTTGATATTTCGCTTTGTAGAAAATTACATAAGCCCCATAGCAGGGCGGATCTCGTCGCAGCGCCACGTCATGGCTATTCGTGACGGATTTATCTCAGCGATGCCGTTTATGATCGTCGGATCGTTCCTGTTAGTGTTTGCTTATCCACCGTTCTCACCGGATACCACTTGGGGTTTTGCCCGCGCCTGGCTGGATCTGGCGAAAGAGTTTGAGGGGCGTATTCTGACCCCCTTTGATATGACGATGGGGATCATGTCGATCTACATTTGCGCGGCAATCTCCTATAACCTCGGTAAGCATTACGAGAAATGCAATCAGCTCGATCCCTTTATGTGCGCAATGCTGTCGATCATGGCCTTTTTGCTGATTGCCGCGCCGAAGACCAATGGCACGCTGCCGGTGGATAGCCTCGGGGGGACCGGGATCTTTACCGCCATCCTGGTGGCGATCTACTGCGTGGAGATGATGCGTTTCTTGAAAGCGCACAACATTGGGATCCGCTTGCCGGACCAGGTTCCGCCAATGATCAAAAACTCGTTTGATCTGTTGATCCCGGTGCTGGTGGTCGTGCTGACGCTCTATCCGCTGAGCCTGTTTATCCAGCACCATTTTGACATGCTGATCCCGCAGGCCATTATGGCCATTTTCAAGCCGCTGGTTTCGGCAGCCGACTCTCTGCCGGCAATTCTGTTGGCGGTGCTGATCGGCCACCTGCTGTGGTTTGCCGGGATCCACGGTGCGGCGATCGTGTCCGGGATGCTGCAGATGTTCTGGCTGACTAACCTCGGTATGAACCAGCAGGCGCTGGCCCAGGGCGCGCCTCTGCCGCATATCTTTATGGAGGCGTTCTGGACCTTCTTTATCGTGGTCGGAGGTTCCGGGGCGACCATGGGACTGGTGTTCTGTTATCTGCGCAGCCGTTCAGCGCATTTGCGCTCCATTGGTCGTTTGAGCGTGGTGCCAAGCCTGTTCAATATCAACGAGCCGGTGATCTTTGGGACGCCTATCGTTATGAACCCAGTGTTCTTTATTCCGTTCCTGCTGGCGCCGATGGTGAACGCGGTACTGGCCTGGGCGGCAATGAAGCTGGATCTGATTGGCCGCGTCATCTCCGTCGTACCATGGACGGCGCCGGCGCCAATTGGCGGCGCCTGGGCGCTGGGCTGGGATTTCCGGGCGGCGATTCTGGTCATTGTTCTGGCCTGCGTGTCGGCAATCATCTACTTCCCATTCTTTAAGGTATATGAGAAACAGCTGCTTGCTCAGGAAGCGGAAGAGGCCGAGCGGGCGGAGCATGAGAGTCAACAGACCGCATAAATAGCAACGGGCGGTAAAGGCCGCCCGTTACTTTTCAGGTAAGTGGTAATTATTTAAGCGTACAGTCGCCGCACTGTTGGACATCCGGCAGGCGATAGCGCTGACAGCAGGTGCGTCGGACTAACTGCCCTTCACGCAGCATCACCGTTCGCCACAGCGGGTTATCCTGGCCATCGGCGAGTTGTTTTTCAAAAAAACAGTGCTGACGTAGCGCGGCAAGCCGCTCATCACCCAGCAGCGCGCGCATTTCCCCAAGATACCAGTTAATCAGATAGCCGGTATTGCTCCAGATAAGTTTGCTATTGATTTCGCCCGTCGCTGCCAGCGCCTCAACAACCGGCTGCAGGGTGCGCGTTACCAGGGCATCCATTCGCGCCTGCGGTGAAAGCCTCTCGATATCGGCATCGCTATGCACATCAATCCAGAAGCAGGCCGCCCGGCCGCTTTCATGAAACTCGACATGGAAATGTTCTGGCGCCAGGCTGAGGCCTTGCGGTTCATTGAGCAGCGCCAGCATCAGCGGCGGCACCAGCAGGCCGATATACCATTGTGCCCAGAGCGAGAGCAGAGGCTTCTGTTCCCGAGGCAGCGTCGGCTGATGACGATAGATATGATCGGACCAGGTGGCCAGCAGGGAGCGCAAGGCGATGGGTTGCGACCATTCGGCAAGCGTTAACGCGTGCCGTGGGGCGGGTTCGTCAAGTTGCAGGAAATCAAGCAGGTGTGGGCGCAGGGTGGCGATTTTTTCCCGAATACTCTCCGCCAGGGCATGCTCAGCCGTCGGCAAAGGAGCCCGCCAGATAAGTTCATCGCTGAGAGGAAGGGAACGCCAGGCCATTCGATTTCCAGATACAAATCTAAATGATAATGATTACTGATATTAGTTGCTTGCAGGCGGCATGGCAAGGCTTTTATCGGCGCCGCGATGTCGCAGCGCGCGCAGGTCAACTGGCAAGAATAATGTTGCGGCCTTTATTTTTGGCCTCATAGAGTGCGCCGTCGGCGCGCGCCAGCGCTTGTTCAATGTTGTCATTAATGAGCGGCGTCAGGCCAATACTGATGGTGACGTTGGTGGCGACGCTTTCATTAAACATATGCGGGATCTTCAGGTCATAGACCCGCTGACGTATACGTTCGGCTGTCTTCCAGGCCGTTTCTTCGCTGCTATTGGTCAGCAGCACCATAAACTCCTCTCCACCAAAGCGGGCGACAATATCGCGTGAGCGTACAGCGTTGCGAATGGCAGCTGAGACGCGAATAAGCGCCTGGTCACCCATCATATGACCATAGTGATCGTTATAGGCCTTGAAGTGATCGATATCGAGGAGCAGCACGTAGTGGTTGTCGCCGTCCAGCGCCAGCAGGGTATCGAGGCGGTTCTGCAGTCCGCGGCGATTATACAAACCGGTCAGGGGATCGAGCATACTGAGATCGTTGAGCGTATTGCGTTCATGCATCAGTTTATCCATTAAACCCTGCGTAAAGGCATCGCTGCGCTTCTGGATAATATTTTGCAGGGTAATACCGGCTATAGGCAGCATAAAGCAGTAAGTCATACGCAACCATTGTTCCCCCTCCGCCATTATCAGGCAGGCAAGGAAAGTTGGTAAAGAGTGGAGGGTAAAGGCAGTGATATTATTGGAAAAAGCGATGGTGCCGATAAACAGAATGCTTAATAGGGCGATCACCAGATAGTTAAAATGCGGCGGTGTCAATAGCATCGCTTTTGTCACTACGTGCCATGCCCATAGCATGCCAAATAACAACGAGATAGTGGGAATATTTATTTTCGATTGCGGCCATTTCCAGTGCCAGAGCAGCAGCAGCCCGCTGCAGACGACGATCAGGGCGCAGGGCAGCGTAAAACGAACTACCGTAAATAGGGGGGTGACCAGCGACAGCGAGGAAGAAATGAAATTAAGCAGTAAAAAAAGCCGTAAGGAATATTGATATTTTTGTGCGTAGTGTGCTCGCCAGGTTTGTGCAGTCATATCGGAAGAATCATTATTAGTCGTTAAATTTCAAAATGATGAAAGCCAAAAATGAAGAGTCTGATAACAATGTGCAAAAAAAGGTTATTTGCAAAATAAGCAAAATATTTAATATATATCGATAATCCGCTTAATTTATCACCTTCATGAATGTATGTCATTACCGCGAACGTAAAGAAAAAGGGGCAGAGCACGTCGCAAATGACAAATGATAAAGATTATCATATGATATTGGTTATCATTATCGTTGTAAGAGGTGAAACCATGCTGCAGCGAGCATTAGGAAGCGGCTGGGGAGTGATGATTCCCGGCGCGCTAATTGTCGCTCTCGGGTATGCCGGAGTGTCGGCTGACGTATGGCGGGTACTGGTCGCGGTGGGCATGCTGATGTCCGCGGCGATGATCTGGCATCGTCAATTGCGCCATTTTATCCTGCTGCCATCGTGTGTCGCGTTGATCGGCGGAATAATGCTGATGATTGTGGATATTAAACTGAGAGGATAATGCCGGGAGAGGGAAGAATATTGGTGCGAGGGGGGGGACTTGAACCCCCACGTCCGTAAGGACACTAACACCTGAAGCTAGCGCGTCTACCAATTCCGCCACCTTCGCACAGTATTCTTTCTTTGAGATATTGCCTCGTTGGTGCGAGGGGGGGGACTTGAACCCCCACGTCCGTAAGGACACTAACACCTGAAGCTAGCGCGTCTACCAATTCCGCCACCTTCGCCCAGTGCGAGCAATATCTTCGTGGATTATGGTGCGAGGGGGGGGACTTGAACCCCCACGTCCGTAAGGACACTAACACCTGAAGCTAGCGCGTCTACCAATTCCGCCACCTTCGCATACCATCGATACTCTGAAAGTATCGTTACCACGGAGGCGCATTCTAGTGGTTTTCGGCGACACGTCAATAGTTAATTATGCAGGTTGTATCGATTGCTGCAAAAATGGGCGGATTTGCCCGCGGGAAGCGCCAGCGGTACCAGGAGCGGGCCGCCGGCGTGAAAAGACGATTATTTTTTCGCCTGACGGGTCATAATGGTGCGATAGACCTTAAAGCGCCCGGTCTGGGCGATCACCTCATGGAAGCCGAACGTCTCATCCAGCACCTGCGGATACGGCAGGAAGGCGTTGGCGACAATGCGCAGCTCGCCGCCGCTGTTCAGATGGCGAACCGCGCCGCGGATCAGCGCCTGGGCGGCTTCGAGACTGGTCTGCAGGCCGTCATGGAATGGCGGGTTGGAGATGATCATGTCGAAGCGACCATTGACCTCGGAGAAGACGTTGCTGGCAAACACATCGCCAGCCAGGCCGTTGGCGGCAAGCGTCGCGCGGCTGGCTTCAACCGCCGGGGCGCTGACGTCGCACAGGGTGAGGCGCACTTTCGGTGAATGGCTGGCCAGCGCGGCGGCCAGCACGCCCGCGCCGCAGCCGACGTCCAGCACTTTCCCTTTGGTATGCGGCTCGAGGGTGGAGAGCAGCAGCTGGCTGCCGACGTCCAGACCGTCGCGGCTGAAGACGCCCGGCAGGGTTTTTATCGTCAGATTATCCAGTGTGTATTCGCCCCAGAATGCGTCGGCGTCGAAGGTCGGCTGCTTTTCCAGACGGCCATGATAGAGGCCACAGCGGCGGGCGCTATCCACTTTGTTTAATGGCGCGTATTCAGCCAGCATCTGCTCCGCGCTGCGGACGCCGCTGCGGTTTTCACCGACGACGAAAATGTCGCTTCCCACCGGCAGCAGAGAGAGCAGGTTCATCAGCTGGAACTGCGCCTCTGGTTTGTTCTTTGGCCAGTAGTAGATCAGGGTGTCGCATTCGGCGACGTCAGCGGCCTCAGCCACTAAGCTAAAACGGACGGTGTCACCCATCTGGCGGTTGAGGACCTGCCAGTGGTGGAACTGTTGGGTGTGGGCGCGGCTGGCCGCGGTATCCAGACGCGCAGGCAGGTCATCCTGCAGGTCACCGGCAAACAGAACGCGGGCGGACTCGAAATCATCACTGTGGCGCAGCAAGACTTCACTTGCCGGGGTAAAAGCGGACATGAAACACTCCTTCATTAAGACTGGCGCCGATTATAGTAGTTTGTTGGCGCAGATACGACGGATTTGCTATATTGCGCGCTTGTTTAACAGGAGTGTTTCGCTATGACATCCCGACGAGACTGGCAATTACAGCAGCTGGGCATTACCCAGTGGTCGCTGCGCCGACCGGGGGCGTTGCAGGGCGAAATCGCTATCTCGCTTCCTGAACATATTCGTCTGGTGATGGTGGCGGAAACCCCGCCGTCGCTGACAGAGCCGCTGATTGGCGACATATTACGCGCGCTGGCCGTGACGCCAGATCAGGTCCTGCAGCTGACTCCGGAGCGGGTGGCGATGCTGCCGCAGGACAGCCGCTGCAACAGCTGGCGGTTGGGCACAGAGGCGTCGCTGCCGCTGGCGGGCGCCCAGGTGTCCACCCCCGCTTTTGATGAACTCCAGACCAGCGCGCCGGCTCGCAGGGCGCTCTGGCAACAAATCTGCGCACATGAACACGATTTCTACCCTCAGCACGGCTGATTTAACCAAAGCCTGGCACATCGAAAAACGCGCCCACGCTTTCCCGTGGAGCGAACAGACTCTGGCCAGTAACCAGGGGGAGCGCTATCGCAACTATCAGCTATCGGTAGATGGCGAAATGGCGGCTTTCGCCATTACGCAAGTGGTGCTGGATGAGGCGACGCTGTTCAATATCGCCGTCGATCCCGCGTACCAGCGCCGCGGCCTGGGGCGAGCGCTGCTGGAGCATGTCATTGATGAAGTCGAAAAACTCGGCGTCGTCACGCTGTGGCTGGAGGTGCGAGCATCCAACGTTGCCGCCATCGCGCTGTATGAGAGCGTAGGCTTCAATGAGGCAACCATCCGCCGCAACTACTATCCTACGACCGACGGACGCGAAGACGCCATTATTATGGCTCTGCCAATCAGTATGTAACACAAGGTGATACGATGAAATGGGACTGGATTTTCTTTGATGCCGATGAAACGCTGTTTACGTTTGATTCTTTCAGCGGCTTGCAGCGGATGTTTCTCGACTACAGCGTGACCTTTACCGCCGAAGATTTTCAGGACTATCAGGCCGTGAACAAGCCGCTATGGGTGGATTACCAAAACGGCGCCATCACCTCGCTGCAGCTGCAGCACCAGCGTTTTGACAGCTGGGCGGAACGTTTGAATGTGCCGCCCGGGGAACTCAACGACGCGTTTATGAATGCGATGGCGGAAATCTGTGCTCCGTTGCCGGGCGCGGTCTCGCTGCTCAACGCGCTGCAGGGCAAGGTCAGAATGGGCATCATCACCAACGGCTTTACCTCGCTGCAGCAGACTCGTCTGGAGCGCACAGGTTTACGCGATCACTTTGATTTGCTGATTATTTCTGAACAGGTGGGTGTCGCCAAGCCGGACGCGCGTATTTTCGATTATGCACTGGCGCAGGCGGGTAATCCACCGCGCTCGCGGGTGCTGATGGTCGGCGATACCGCCGAGTCGGATATTCGCGGCGGCGTGAACGCCGGACTGGCGACCTGCTGGCTCAATGCGCATCAGCGCGAGCTGCCGGCGGACCTCGAGCCGGACTGGACGGTGACCTCGTTAAGCGAACTGGAGCAGCTCCTGTGTAAACACTGATTGCCTCCCCCCCGTTGATGGGTAAAATAGCCGCAATTTTTCGTATTCCACATGCGTGGCCCATGGCCGCGTTTACTTAGAAGATTAATTATGACGTTGTCTCCTTATCTGCAAGAGGTGGCCAAACGCCGCACTTTTGCCATTATTTCTCACCCGGATGCCGGTAAGACCACCATCACCGAAAAGGTGCTGCTGTTCGGACAGGCGATTCAGACCGCCGGTACAGTAAAAGGTCGTGGTTCCAGCCAGCACGCGAAATCCGACTGGATGGAGATGGAAAAGCAGCGTGGTATCTCGATCACTACCTCGGTAATGCAGTTCCCGTATCATGACTGCCTGGTGAACCTGCTGGATACCCCGGGGCACGAAGACTTCTCCGAAGATACCTACCGTACCCTGACGGCGGTGGACTGCTGCCTGATGGTGATTGACGCGGCAAAAGGCGTCGAAGATCGGACCCGTAAGCTGATGGAAGTCACCCGTCTGCGCGATACGCCGATCCTCACCTTTATGAACAAACTTGACCGTGATATCCGCGATCCGATGGAGCTGCTGGATGAAGTCGAGAACGAGCTGAAAATCGGCTGCGCGCCGATTACCTGGCCTATCGGCTGCGGCAAGCTGTTCAAAGGCGTTTATCATCTCTACAAAGACGAAACCTACCTGTATCAGACCGGTAAAGGCCACACCATCCAGGAAGTGCGTATCGTGAAGGGGCTCAACAACCCGGATCTCGACGCGGCGGTGGGGGAAGACCTGGCGCAGCAGCTGCGTGACGAGCTGGAGCTGGTGCAGGGGGCGTCGAATGAGTTCGACAAAGATCTGTTCCTGGCCGGGGAAATCACCCCGGTCTTCTTCGGAACCGCGTTAGGTAACTTCGGCGTTGACCATATGCTGGATGGCCTGGTGGAGTGGGCCCCGGCGCCGATGCCGCGCAACACCGACACGCGTGAAGTCACCGCCACGGAAGAGAAATTCACCGGCTTCGTGTTTAAAATTCAGGCCAACATGGATCCGAAACACCGCGACCGCGTGGCTTTCATGCGGGTGGTGTCCGGCAAATATGAAAAAGGCATGAAGCTGCGTCAGGTGCGTATCGGCAAGGACGTAGTGATTTCCGACGCGCTGACCTTTATGGCGGGCGATCGCTCGCACGTTGAAGAAGCGTACCCAGGCGATATCATCGGCCTGCATAACCACGGCACCATTCAGATTGGCGATACCTTTACCCAGGGCGAGATGATGAAGTTCACCGGTATTCCGAACTTCGCGCCGGAACTGTTCCGTCGTATTCGCTTGAAGGATCCGCTGAAGCAGAAACAGCTGCTGAAAGGGCTGGTTCAGCTCTCTGAAGAGGGCGCGGTCCAGGTCTTCCGCCCGATCGCTAATAACGATCTGATCGTTGGCGCCGTCGGCGTGCTGCAGTTTGACGTGGTGGTAGCGCGTCTGAAAAGCGAATACAACGTGGAAGCGATTTACGAATCGGTCAACGTGGCCACCGCGCGCTGGGTTGAATCTACTGACGTGAAGAAGTTCGAAGAGTTCAAGCGGAAAAATGAAGTTCAGCTGGCGCTGGATGGCGGCGATAACCTGACCTACATCGCCCCGACAATGGTCAACCTGAACCTGACGCAGGAGCGTTACCCTGACGTGGTGTTCCGCAAAACGCGCGAGCACTAATCCCTGACGAAGCGCGGCGCAGGCCGCGCTTTTTTCTGATTACGCCCCCGTTCCCTTCCTTCTGGAAAGTTCTTAAAACACCGCTAATTCGTCTGTTTTTTATCCATATCCTCCGCAACCCCTTCGTCTGTCTACTATATTTAATTCGTGTTTTTAAAAATGCTGGCGTAATTCACTGCGATAAGACGCCAGCGCTGGTGAAAAAACGAGGACATAACGATGACCAGACTAAAGAATGCCAATATGTTGTTGGCGCTCTTCTTAGGCTTAGCCGCGTTGAACGCCTCGGCAGAGACGGAAAAAACAACGGTAGACAGTGCGAAGTCGGCTGCCAGCAATGCGGGAGAGGCGGTAGATAATTCGATTAACAAAGTCGGCGATTTTATGGATGACAGTACCATTACCGCACGGGTAAAAGCGGCGCTGATCGACCATAAAGATATTAACTCCGGCGATATTTCGGTGAAAACGGAGAATAAAGTGGTCACCCTCAGCGGAGACGTCACCAGTGCTGAACAGAAAAGTCAGGCACTGAGCGTAGCGAAAGAGGTCAAAGGCGTCTCACACGTTAACGACAAGCTGACGGTCCATCATAAATCATCGAGCGAGACGGCGACGCTGAAAGGCTATGCCGGTGATACCGCCATTACCAGCGAAGTGAAAGCCAAGCTGCTGGCGGATGACATTGTCCCTTCGCGCAATGTGAAAGTCGAAACCAACGCCGGCGCGGTACATCTGACCGGTACGGTGGCTTCCGCGGCGCAGGCGGAGCGTGCCGCAGAGATTGCGAAAGCGGTCTCCGGTGTGAAAAGCGTGCGCAACGATCTTAGCGTTAAGTAAACCGAGTTATTAACAAAAGTGTTGTCTGGCCAAGGTTGCCGAACGAATAGCAGCATCCACTGAGCGATGAGCTATACAGAAAGGGTGCGCAAACCGCTGTTCACCGTCCATTATGGTAAGGAGAAAAGTATGTTTCGATGGGGAATTATTTTTCTGGTCATTGCATTAATTGCTGCGGCTCTGGGCTTTGGTGGTCTGGCGGGTACGGCCGCTGGCGCTGCGAAAATCGTCTTTGTCGTCGGGATTATCCTGTTCCTGGTGAGCCTGTTTACAGGACGCAGACGTCCTTAGGCGGCCCGCGATGCGGGCGATACTGAAGCCTAAGCATTTTTACTGACACGTCATCTTACACAAAGCCAGTCCTGAGGACTGGCTTTCGCGGTTTAAGCGGCGGGCAAATTGCGTTACCTTGTCAGGAGAAGATCAATCGAACAGGAAAGCAGGGTGGGGCAACGCATTCCCGTCACGCTGGGCAATATCGCCCCGCTGGCGGTTAAACCCTTCCGACCAGGCAAGCTGGCGCTGGTATGCGAAGGCGGAGGACAGCGAGGGATTTTTACTGCCGGGGTGCTGGACGAATTTATGCGCGCCGGATTTAACCCCTTTGACCTGATGCTGGGTACTTCCGCCGGCGCGCAAAACCTCTCCGCCTACATGTGTAATCAGCAAGGCTATGCCCGCAAAGTTATCACCCGCTACACCACTTCACGCCAGTTTTTCGATCCGATGCGCTTTGTGCGCGGCGGCAACCTTATCGATCTCGACTGGCTGGTTGAGGCCACTTCGCAGCAAATGCCGCTTGCCATGAACTATGCCGAAGCGCAGTTCGCGTTGGGGAAAGAGCTGTGGCTATGCGCTTGCCGCGGTGACGATTACTCCGCCAGCTATTTTTCGCCGACGCCGCAAACGTGGCTGGATCTGATCCGCGCCTCCAGCGCCATCCCCGGCTTTTATCGCAGCGGCGTGTTGCTCGACGGCGTTAGCTACCTGGACGGCGGCGTCAGCGATGCGATCCCGGTGCAGGAGGCGGCCCGCCGCGGCGCCCAGACCATCGTGGTGATCCGTACCGTCCCTTCGCAGATGTTTTATACCCCGCAGTGGTTCAAGCGGATGGAGCGCTGGCTGGGAGAGAGTAGTCTGCAACCGCTGGTCAATTTGGTGCATCATCACGAAACTACCTACCGCGCCATCCAGCAGTTCATCGAGAAACCGCCGGGTAAGTTGCGGATCTTCGAAATCTATCCGCAGCGGCCGCTGCGCAGCATGGCGCTTGGCAGCCGACTACCGGCGCTGCTGGAGGACTACAAAACCGGGCGCCAGTGCGGCCGTTATTTCCTGGCAACGGTGGGTAAACTACTGGCCGACCAGCCGCCGCTGCTGCGCCACGCGCCGCGTATTGCCCGGCCCGCGCCGGTGGTGGTGCCGCCGGTGCCGGTGGCCAATGAAGCGCCCCAGGCGACCATCATTCCTGCGCCCCAGGCGAATGACCCCAGTTTTGATCATGAGGATCTGGCGTGACGCACCGTTTTATCGATACCCACTGTCACTTTGATTTTCCCCCCTTCGCGGCAGATGAGGTCGCCAGCCTGGCGCGTGCGGCGCAGGCCGGCGTCGGGCGAATTATCGTTCCAGCCATCTCTGCTGAGCGTTTTAGCCGCGTGCTGGCGCTGGCAGCTCAGCACGAAGCGCTGTACGCCGCCCTGGGTATGCATCCGATCGTCATCGAAGAGCATACTGATGAGGGACTGGCGCAGCTGGAAGCCTTGATGGCGCAGCGGCCGCCTAAACTGGTGGCGGTGGGAGAGATTGGCCTCGATCTTTATCGCGACGATCCGCAGTTTGATCGTCAGCAGGCGCTGCTGGAAGCGCAGCTGAGGCTGGCGAAGCGTTACGATCTGCCGGTGATCCTCCACTCCAGACGCACCCACGATAAGCTGGCGATGCTGCTGAAAAAACATGCCCTGCCGCGTACCGGAGTCATCCATGGCTTTGCCGGCAGCCTGCAGCAGGCCGAGCGCTTCGTTCAGCTTGGCTATAAGATCGGCGTTGGCGGCACCATTACCTATCCCCGCGCCAGTAAAACCCGTGAAGTGATGGCGCGTCTGCCGCTTTCCGCTCTGCTGCTGGAGACCGATGCGCCGGATATGCCGCTAAATGGCTTTCAGGGACAGCCCAATCGACCGGAACAAGCTGCACGGGTATTTGAGGCGCTGTGTGAACTGCGTCCGGAGTCGCCGGCAGCTATAGAAGAAGGGATCATGCACAATACGCTCGCCTTGTTTTCCCTTCCCCCGGTCTCTGTATGGTGATCGATTTCTCATAATTGTCCATCCATATCATTGATTTGCTTAAAATGTGTGAAGCCAGACGGGCAGGATAGTTTCAGGCCGATATAATCACGCGGTTAGTACTGGACTATCAAAAACACAGGGAATCTGTATGCAAATCCTCATGGGACTTATCGGCATGGTGGCGCTATTGGCCATTGCTGTGCTGCTCTCCAATAACCGAAAAGCCATTAACCTGCGCACCGTGCTCGGCGCCTGGATAATCCAGGTGGGTATCGGCGCGTTAATATTGTATGTACCGGCCGGGCGCGCGGCGCTATTAGCGATGTCGAATGGCGTCGCCAGCGTTATTGCCTACGGCAATGAAGGGATTAGTTTCATCTTCGGCGGGCTGGTCTCCGATAAAATGTTCGAGGTGTTTGGCGGCGGCGGCTTCGTCTTTGCCCTGCGCGTGCTGCCGGTGATCGTCTTCTTCTCGTCGCTGATTGCCGTGCTTTACTACCTGGGCATTATGCAGCTGGTCATTCGCATTCTCGGCGGCGCGCTGCGGGCAGTGCTGAAGACCTCACGTACCGAATCGCTGTCGGCCACGGCGAACATCTTTGTTGGCCAGACCGAAGCGCCGCTGGTGGTGCGTCCTTATATCGCCACCATGACTCGCTCGGAGCTGTTTGCGGTCATGTGCGGCGGCCTGGCCTCGGTGGCGGGCTCGGTACTGGCGGGCTATGCGCAGATGGGCGTTCCGCTGGAGTACCTTATTGCCGCGTCGTTTATGGCGGCGCCGGGAGGCCTGCTGTTTGCCAAAATTATCGTACCGGAAACGGAAAAACCGGACGATAACCCGGCTCATGACAGCCAAAGCGCTGACGCGGATAAACCGGCCAACGTGCTGGATGCTGCCGCCTCCGGCGCCGCGTCTGGTATGCAACTGGCGCTCAACGTCGGCGCGATGCTGCTGGCGTTTATTGCGCTGATCGCCCTGCTGAACGGCATACTCTCCGGCGTCGGCGGCTGGTTTAACCATCCTGAGCTGTCGCTGCAGATGATCCTCGGCTGGATCTTCTCACCGCTGGCGTGGGTGATTGGCGTGCCGTGGCACGAAGCGACGGTGGCGGGGTCGTTTATCGGCCAGAAGCTGATCATTAACGAGTTCGTGGCCTACATGAACTTTGGCGAATATTTAAAGGCGGATGCCGAAGTGGCGGCGGCCGGGCTGCAGGTCATTTCAGATCACACCAAAGCCATTATCTCTTTCGCGCTGTGCGGCTTTGCCAACCTGTCATCGATCGCCATTCTGATTGGCGGACTCGGGGGAATGGCGCCCAACCGGCGGCAGGATATCGCTCAGCTTGGGCTACGTGCGGTAGCGGCGGGGACGCTGTCCAACCTGATGAGCGCCACCATCGCCGGGGTTTTTCTCGCCCTGTAAGCCTGTCTGCTGAACCAGCGGCCACCGTGCCGCTGGTGTTGCTGTAAATGTGATAATTCCATCACCACTCTCTTTTTTGAAAAAAGGTTTATATTTCAATTTGTAGCGTTTTTATTGCCCGTAAGTTGGGCAAAATGTGCGCCACGCTATCGAGTGTACCTGTTATTGTGTGTTATAATTATCACATTCTCATCGGCGGTATAGTATCGATTATGCTTAAGAGGGGACTAACGATAATTGCTGCGGTATTGAGTGCTAATTTGTGATTTTAATCACGTTACAGTAATGCAAATTAGTAAGTAGTTTTCATTAACTGTGATGAATGTCGAAGTGTAACGACGAGCGAATGTTACAATAGTAACAGACTCGCAAGGTGAACAAACTATTGATCCGGCATGACGCCGGCGGAGTATGAAATGACTGATTTAAAAGCAAGCAGCCTGCGCGCGTTAAAACTGATGGACCTGACCACTCTGAATGACGACGACACCAATGAGAAAGTCATTGCCCTGTGTCATCAGGCGAAAACGCCGGTGGGTAACACCGCGGCGGTCTGCATCTACCCGCGCTTCATCCCGATCGCCCGTAAAACGCTGAATGAGCAGGGGACGCCGGATATTCGCATCGCCACGGTCACCAACTTCCCGCACGGGAATGACGATATCGACATTGCGCTGGCGGAAACCCGCGCGGCGATCGCTTACGGAGCAGATGAAGTGGACGTGGTCTTCCCGTACCGCGCGCTGATCGCCGGCAACGAGCAGGTCGGTTTCGAGCTGGTGAAAGCCTGTAAGGAAGCCTGTGCGGCGGCTAACGTGCTGCTGAAAGTGATCATCGAAACCGGTGAGCTGAAAGAAGAAGCGCTGATCCGTAAAGCGTCTGAAATCTCTATCAAAGCCGGGGCCGATTTCATCAAAACCTCGACCGGTAAAGTGCCGGTGAATGCCACGCCGGAAAGCGCGCGCATCATGATGGAAGTGATCCGCGATATGGGCGTTGAGAAAACCGTTGGCTTCAAACCGGCGGGCGGCGTGCGCAGCGCGGAAGACGCGCAGCAGTTCCTGGCGATCGCTGATGAACTGTTCGGCGCCGACTGGGCCGATTCTCGTCACTATCGTTTTGGCGCATCCAGCCTGCTGGCTAGCCTGTTGAAAGCCCTGGGTCACGGCGACGGCAAGAGCGCCAGCAGCTACTAATCCCTTGATTTGCCGGATGGCGCTGCGCTTATCCGGCCTACGAATTGATGCCTGTAGGCCGGATAAGGCGCTCGCGCCGTCATCCGGCAATTTATTCTCTTTGGGAGGTTACCGTGTTTCTCGCACAAGAAATTATTCGTAAAAAACGTGATGGTCAGGCATTAAGCGATGAAGAGATCCGCTTTTTCATCAACGGCATCCGCGACAATACTATCTCTGAAGGGCAGATCGCCGCGCTGGCGATGACCATCTTCTTCCACGATATGTCTATGCCGGAGCGCGTTTCGCTGACCATGGCGATGCGGGATTCCGGTACCGTTCTGGACTGGAAAAGCCTCAACCTTAACGGTCCGATCGTCGATAAACACTCTACCGGCGGCGTCGGGGATGTCACTTCGCTGATGCTGGGGCCGATGGTGGCCGCCTGCGGTGGTTACGTACCGATGATCTCCGGCCGCGGCCTCGGCCATACCGGCGGTACGCTGGACAAACTGGAAGCGATCCCGGGCTTCGATATCTTCCCGGACGACAACCGCTTCCGCGAGATTATTAAAGATGTTGGCGTGGCAATTATCGGGCAGACCAGCTCCCTTGCCCCGGCCGACAAACGTTTCTATGCCACCCGCGATATTACCGCGACGGTGGACTCCATCCCGCTGATTACCGCCTCGATTCTGGCGAAGAAGCTGGCGGAAGGGCTGGATGCGCTGGTGATGGACGTCAAAGTCGGCAGCGGCGCGTTTATGCCGACTTATGAACTCTCTGCCGCGCTGGCCGAAGCGATCGTGGGTGTCGCCAACGGCGCCGGCGTGCGCACCACCGCGCTGCTGACCGATATGAATCAGGTACTGGCCTCCAGCGCCGGCAACGCCGTTGAAGTTCGCGAAGCGGTGCAGTTCCTGACCGGCGAATACCGCAACCCGCGCCTGTTCGACGTGACAATGGCGCTGTGTGTGGAAATGCTGATCTCCGGCAAGCTGGCGGCGGACGATGCCGAGGCGCGCGCGAAGCTGCAGGCGGTGCTGGATAACGGTAAAGCGGCGGAAGTGTTTGGCCGCATGGTCGCGGCGCAGAAAGGGCCGAGCGACTTTGTCGAGAATTATGCTAATTATCTGCCGACGGCGATGCTGAGCAAAGCAGTCTATGCTGATACCGAAGGTTTTATCAGCGCGATGGATACTCGCGCGCTGGGCATGGCAGTGGTTTCTATGGGCGGCGGCCGCCGTCAGGCATCGGACACCATTGACTATAGCGTTGGCTTTACCGAGATGGCGCGTCTGGGTGACCGCGTCGACGGACAGCGTCCGCTGGCGGTGATCCATGCCAAAGACGAGAACAGCTGGCAGGAGGCCGCGAAAGCGGTCAAAGCGGCCATTAAACTGGACGATAAAGCCCCGGAAATTACACCGACAGTCTATCGCCGTATCACTGAATAGCGATATACTGATCTGATCGCTTTTTTGCAGCGCAAGATGTATGGAGAACAAGATGAAACGTGCATTTATCATGGTGCTGGACTCCTTTGGGATTGGCGCAACGGAAGACGCAGACCGCTTTGGCGACGTCGGCGCCGATACGCTGGGCCACATTGCAGAAGCCTGCGCCAAAGGCGAGGCTGACCACGGCCGCAAAGGCCCGCTGAATTTACCGAACCTGACCCGTCTGGGTCTGGTGAAAGCGCATGAAGGCTCCACCGGTAAAATTGCCGCGGGTATGGATGGCAATGCCGAAGTGATTGGCGCCTATGCCTGGGCGCATGAACTTTCTTCCGGTAAAGATACCCCGTCCGGCCACTGGGAAATCGCCGGCGTGCCGGTGCTGTTTGACTGGGGCTACTTCAGCGACCAGGAAAACAGCTTCCCGCAGGAGCTGCTGGATAAGCTGGTGAAACGCGCCAACCTGCCGGGCTATCTCGGCAACTGCCACTCCTCCGGGACGGTGATCCTCGATCAGCTCGGCGAAGAGCATATGAAAACCGGGAAACCGATCTTCTATACCTCCGCTGACTCGGTGTTCCAGATCGCCTGTCACGAAGAGACCTTTGGCCTCGACAAGCTGTATGAGCTGTGCGAAATCGCGCGTGAAGAGCTGACCGAAGGCGGCTATAACATTGGTCGCGTGATTGCTCGTCCTTTCGTGGGCGACAAAGCCGGTAACTTCCAGCGTACCGGTAACCGTCACGACCTGGCGGTAGAGCCGCCGGCGCCGACCGTGCTGCAGAAGCTGGTCGACGAGAAAAACGGCCACGTGGTGTCCGTGGGTAAAATCGCCGATATCTACGCCAACTGCGGTATCACTAAGAAAGTGAAAGCCACCGGGCTGGACGCGCTGTTCGACGCGACCATCAAAGAGATGAAGGAAGCGGGCGACGAGACTATCGTCTTCACTAACTTCGTCGATTTTGACTCCTCCTGGGGCCACCGTCGTGACGTCGCTGGCTACGCGGCGGGTCTGGAGCTGTTCGACCGCCGTCTGCCAGAGCTGATGGAGCTGGTTGGTGAAGACGACATTCTGATCCTCACCGCCGACCACGGCTGCGACCCGACCTGGACTGGTACTGACCACACCCGCGAGCATATCCCGGTGCTGGTGTACGGCCCGAAAGTGAAACCAGGTTCGCTCGGTCACCGTGAAACCTTCGCGGACATCGGCCAGACTATTGCGAAATACTTTGGTACGTCTGACATGGAATATGGCAAAGCCATGTTCTGAGGTCATTGCCCGGTGGCGCACAGCGATCCGGGCCTACGATTTGTAGGCCGGGTAAGGCGTAGCCGCCACCCGGCAAAAACAACAATGTAAAAGGAACTGAAGATGGCAACTCCTCACATTAACGCAGAAATGGGCGATTTCGCTGACGTCGTTTTGATGCCGGGCGACCCGCTGCGCGCGAAGCACATTGCAGAAACCTTCCTCGAAGACGTGCGTGAAGTGAACAACGTGCGCGGCATGCTGGGCTTCACCGGTACCTATAAAGGCCGCAAAATCTCCGTGATGGGCCACGGGATGGGTATCCCGTCCTGCTCTATCTACACCAAAGAGCTGATCACCGATTTCGGCGTGAAGAAAATCATCCGCGTGGGCTCCTGCGGCGCGGTGCGTGAAGATGTCAAACTGCGTGACGTGGTGATCGGCATGGGCGCGTGCACCGACTCTAAAGTGAACCGTCTGCGTTTCAAAGACCATGATTTTGCGGCGATTGCCGATTTCGGCATGGTGCGTAATGCGGTAGACGCGGCGAAAGCGCTGGGCGTTGACGCGCGCGTCGGCAACATCTTCTCCGCAGACCTGTTCTATACGCCGGACCCGTCCATGTTCGACGTGATGGAAAAATACGGCATTCTGGGCGTGGAAATGGAAGCGGCGGGTATCTACGGCGTGGCGGCGGAGTTCGGCGCGAAAGCGCTGACCATCTGCACCGTCTCCGACCACATCCGTACCCACGAGCAGACCACTGCTGCGGAGCGTCAGACCACGTTCAACGACATGATCAAAATCGCGCTGGAATCCGTGCTGCTGGGCGATAAAGAGTAAGAGCTGTTGTGCCGGGTGGCGGCTTCGTCTGACCCGGCCTACGGTTTTCCAGGCCCGCTAAGCGCAGCGGGCTTTTTTTATCAGCGCACTGCGCCGGCAATCCACGCCGACAGTTCTTTCAGTTCCGCTTCCTGCTCCGGGAAATCGCCGACCAGCGCCTCGCACTGCTGCTGTAATACTTCTGCCCGATACTGACAGCCGACTAAGCGTGCCGCCAGGGCCTCCAGCGGCGCCGGGTTCAGGCTATCGGTAAAGGCCTGCGCGCGGGTGATATGCCCTTTTTCGACGTCAAAATGCAGCTCGACGCCGCCCCAGCGAAAGCGCTCGTCCAGAAGATGAGAGAAGGCCGGTGCCTGGCCGAAGTTCCACTCCCAGCTGCTCTGACGGGCGAAGGTCTCAGCAAAATTTGGTAGATCCGGCGTGTTGTCCGGGGAGATCACCTCGGCGTCCACCCGTTCGCCATAATGGCTGAAGAATGCTTCCTGGATCGCCTCGCAAACTTGCTGATGGGTAATGCCCGGCAGCAGCTCAACCAGGTTCGCCACCCGTCCGCGCACCGAGGTAATGCCTTTAGCCTGCAGCTTTTTCTGGTCCGGGTTGAGGTAGTTGGCGAGACGGCTTAAATCGGCGTTGAGCAGCAGGGTACCGTGATGAAAACCGCGGTCCATGGTTTCACGATAGGCGGAGCCGGAGACTTTGCGGTCGCCGCTGTCGGTTTTGACCACCAGATCGTTGCGCCCGGAGGCTTCGGCGGTTACGCCGAGTGAATTAAGCGCCGCCAGCACAATAGCGGTGGAGACGGTTTTGTCGTACTCCGGTTTGCCTGCCATAAAGGTAAAGCAGGTATTGCCGAGGTCGTGGAACACCGCGCCGCCGCCGCTGCTGCGACGGGCCAGCCGCACATGGTCTTCCTCCATGCGGCGGGTATTACACTCCTTCCACGGGTTCTGCGCGCGGCCGATGACCACGGTATCGGCATTGCGCCACAGGAACAGCACCCGTTGGGTGGCGGGCATCTGGCGGAAAATGCACTCCTCGACCGCCAGGTTGAACCACGGATCGTAAGAGTCAGAGAGCAGGAGGCGCAATGTGGACATTATAGATTTCCTTTCTTTTCATCGTCTTCATCCTCAACCGGCTTGTTGGCGGTGAGCAGGAAGGGCGATTGCTGCCAGCGGGTGCGTTTGCCCTGCAGCAGCGTGCGGGTCAGCACCACGCCGATAGCCAGGGACAGCAACAGCATCAGGCGTAAGATATTGGTGGTATTATCCACCTGCTTCGCCTCGGTCGCCAGGGTATGAGTATCGAGGGTCAGACGCAGGTAGCCCAGCGGGCCGTTTTTTCCTGGCACCGGTTCGACAATCTGCTGGTTGAAGTAGCCGCCGGCTTTTTTACCATCCAGCGCCAGCCGGTCGCGAACCTCGACGCTTTCGCCAGAGCGCGCCACCAGGTCGCCCTGTTCGTCATATACCCCGGCGTCCAGGACGCGGCTGTTATGGGTTAGCTGGGTCAACAGCTGATTGATGCGCTTCTCGTCAGGCGTCTCGCTGCGCATCAGCGGCGCGAGATTCAGCACCACCTGCTGCGCCAGCGTGCGGGCCAGCTCTTCCAGCTGCGGATTGCGTTGTTTCTGACTGTTCTGACTGAACCACGAAGCGCCCTGCATCAGCGCGACGAGCAGGGCGAGACAGATAAGAACAATGACCGCACGATGCAGCCGGAATTTCAGTTTTGCGCGAACCATATTCCACCTTTGAAAATTTGCAGCTTAATGTTGCCAGAAGCGCTGGTTACAAGGTAGCCTCATGCGTTATTTTCCTCGCCTGAATGAAGAGATGTGGAGCCGTAATGCCTAACAGTTTGACCTGGTGCGACCTGCCTGAAGACGTTTCCCTGTGGCCTGGGTTGCCGCTTTCCCTGAGCGGCGACGAGGTCATGCCGCTGGATTATCACGCCGGGCGCAGCGGCTGGCTGCTATATGGTCGCGGTCTGGATAAACGTCGGCTGACGGCGTGGCAGCGTGAGCTGGGCGCCGCGTTAGTGATCGTTGCCTCCTGGGTGGTCGAGGATTACCAGGTGATCCGCCTGGCCGGTTCGCTGACTCCCCGTGCGACGCGACTGGCGCATGAGGCGGGGCTGGACGTCGCGCCATTGGGTAAAATTCCCCATTTGCGCACCCCGGGCCTGCTGGTGATGGACATGGACTCCACGGCGATTCAGATCGAATGCATCGATGAGATTGCGAAACTGGCCGGCACCGGCGAGCTGGTCTCGGAAGTGACCGAGCGGGCGATGCGTGGCGAGCTGGACTTCACCGCCAGCCTGCGCCAGCGCGTGGCGACGCTGAAAGACGCCGATGCCAGTATTTTGCTGCAGGTTCGCGACGCGCTGCCGCTGATGCCGGGCCTGGCGCAGCTGGTGCTCAAGCTGGAAACGCTGGGTTGGAAAGTGGCGATCGCCTCCGGCGGTTTCACCTTCTTTGCCGAGTATCTGCGCGACAAACTGCATCTCGACGCGGTATTCGCCAATGAGCTGGAGATCCGCGACGGCAAGCTCACCGGCAACGTGCTCGGCGATATCGTCGATGCGAAATATAAAGCCAATACGTTGCGCAAGCTGGCGGAAAAGTATGAGATCCCAACGGCGCAAACCGTGGCTATCGGCGATGGCGCCAACGACCTGCCGATGATTAAGGCAGCAGGGCTTGGCATCGCCTATCACGCGAAGCCCAAAGTGAATGAACAGGCGGAAGTGACTATCCGCCACGCTGACCTGATGGGGGTATTCTGTATTCTCTCGGGCAGCATGAACCAAAAGTAAGAGGTAAACGTGGCGAAAGCTCCAAAACGCGCATTTGTCTGTAATGAATGTGGTGCGGATTATCCGCGCTGGCAGGGGCAGTGCAGCGCCTGCCATGCCTGGAACACCATCACCGAGATGCGCATCGCCGCGTCGCCGCAGGTGGCGAGAAACGAGCGTCTTTCAGGCTATGCCGGTAACGCCGGCGTGTCGAAGGTGCAGAAGCTGTCAGATATCAGCCTGGAGGCGCTGCCGCGTTTCTCCACCGGCTTTAAAGAATTTGACCGCGTGCTGGGCGGCGGCGTGGTGCCGGGCAGCGCGATCCTGATTGGCGGCAACCCCGGCGCGGGCAAATCGACGCTGCTGCTGCAAACCCTCTGCAAACTGGCGGAAGGGATGAAAACCCTGTACGTCACCGGGGAGGAGTCCCTGCAGCAGGTGGCGATGCGCGCCCATCGTCTCGGGTTGCCAACGGCCAACCTGAACATGCTCTCGGAAACCAGCATTGAGCAGATCTGTCAGATCGCCGATGAAGAAAAGCCGCAGCTGATGGTGATCGACTCCATCCAGGTGATGCATATGGCCGACGTGCAGTCGTCGCCGGGCAGCGTCGCCCAGGTACGGGAAACCGCGGCCTATTTGACGCGCTTTGCTAAAATTCGCGGCGTGGCGATTGTGATGGTCGGCCACGTCACCAAAGACGGCTCGCTGGCCGGTCCGAAGGTGCTGGAGCACTGTATCGACTGCTCGGTGCTGCTGGACGGGGATGCCGACTCCCGCTTCCGTACGTTGCGCAGCCATAAAAACCGCTTTGGCGCGGTGAACGAGCTGGGCGTCTTCGCCATGACCGAGCAGGGCCTGCGCGAAGTGAGCAACCCGTCCGCTATCTTCCTCAGCCGGGGAGATGAAATCACCTCCGGTAGCTCGGTGATGGTGGTCTGGGAAGGGACCCGCCCGCTGCTGGTGGAGATCCAGGCGCTGGTCGATCACTCAATGATGTCCAACCCGCGCCGCGTGGCGGTGGGGCTGGAACAGAACCGCCTGGCGATCCTGCTGGCGGTGCTGCACCGTCACGGCGGCCTACAGATGGCCGATCAGGACGTCTTCGTCAATGTGGTCGGCGGGGTGAAGGTCACGGAAACCAGCGCCGACCTGGCGCTGCTGCTGGCGATGGTCTCCAGCCTGCGCGACCGTCCTCTGCCGCAGGATCTGGTGGTCTTTGGCGAAGTGGGGCTGGCCGGGGAAATTCGCCCGGTACCGAGCGGTCAGGAGCGTATCTCCGAAGCGGCGAAGCACGGCTTCCGCCGCGCCATCGTCCCGGCGGCCAATGTGCCGAAAAAAGTGCCGGAAGGCATGCAAATCTTTGGCGTGAAAAAGCTTTCAGACGCGCTAAGCGTTTTTGACGACTTATAATAAGTTAAAAGGAGATTAGCGATGTCGTCATTTGACTATTTAAAAAGCGCCATTAAGCAGAAAGGCTGTACCCTGCAGCAGGTGGCGGAAGCCAGCGGAATGACCAAGGGGTATCTTAGCCAGCTGCTGAATGCCAAAATCAAAAGCCCGAGCGCGCAGAAGCTTGAAGCGCTGCATCGTTTCCTCGGGCTGGAGTTTCCCCGCCGACAGAAAAGCGTCGGCGTGGTGTTTGGTAAGTTTTACCCACTGCATACCGGGCATATCTACCTGATACAGCGCGCCTGTAGCCAGGTCGATGAGCTGCATATCATTATGGGCTATGACGATACCCGCGACCGCGAGCTGTTTGAAGAGAGCGCCATGTCGCAACAGCCGACGGTGCCTGACCGCCTGCGCTGGCTGCTACAAACCTTTAAATATCAGAAGAATATTCGCATCCACGCCTTCAATGAAGAGGGGATGGAGCCCTATCCGCACGGCTGGGACGTCTGGAGCCATGGGATCCGCGCTTTTATGAGCGAAAAAGGGATCGAGCCGAACCGGATCTATACCTCGGAAGAGGCCGATGCGCCGCAGTACCTTGAGCATCTGGGGATCGAGACGGTGCTTATCGATCCTAAGCGGACCTTTATGAATATTAGCGGCGGGCAGATCCGCGAGAACCCGTTCCGCTACTGGGAATATATTCCGACGGAAGTGAAACCGTTCTTTGTGCGGACGGTGGCGATCCTCGGCGGCGAGTCGAGCGGTAAATCGACGCTGGTCAATAAACTCGCCAATATCTTCAATACCACCAGCGCCTGGGAATATGGCCGGGATTATGTTTTTTCGCATCTCGGCGGCGATGAGATGGCGCTCCAGTATTCGGATTACGATAAAATTGCCCTTGGGCATGCGCAGTATATTGATTTTGCGGTGAAATATGCCAACAAGGTGGCGTTCATCGATACCGACTTCGTCAGCACTCAGGCCTTCTGTCTGAAGTACGAGGGACGTGAGCACCCGTTTGTGCAGGCGCTGATTGATGAATACCGCTTCGACCTGGTGATCCTGCTGGAGAACAATACCCCGTGGGTGGCCGATGGACTGCGCAGTCTTGGGAGCTCGGTGGATCGTAAAGAGTTTCAGTCGTTGCTGGTATCGCTGCTGAAAGAGAACGAGATCGAATTCGTTCATGTGAAGGAGTCGGACTACGATGCCCGGTTCCTGCGCTGCGTCGAGCTGGTGAAACAGCTGATGGGCGAGCAGGGGTAGGGGCTCTGCGGGCTGTTGCCCTCACCCCAACCCTCTCCCAATGGGAGAGGGAGCAAACATTAAAAAAGGCAACTTGCGTTGCCTTTTTGCGTTTTATTTCGCGATACGTTTGTACTTGATTCGCTTCGGCTCCAGCGCGTCGGCGCCGAGAGTGCGTTTCTTGTACTCTTCGTACTCGGTAAAGTTACCTTCGAAGAACTCAACCTTACCTTCATCCTGGTAATCCAGAATGTGGGTGGCAATACGGTCAAGGAACCAGCGGTCGTGCGAGATAACCATCGCGCAGCCCGGGAACTCCAGCAGGGCGTTTTCCAGCGCGCGCAGGGTTTCGATATCCAGGTCGTTGGTTGGTTCATCGAGCAGCAGGACGTTACCGCCGACC
Organism: Klebsiella sp. 28; assembly: GCF_018223905.1. Taxonomy (NCBI): domain Bacteria; kingdom Pseudomonadati; phylum Pseudomonadota; class Gammaproteobacteria; order Enterobacterales; family Enterobacteriaceae; genus Klebsiella; species Klebsiella sp. 28. The sequence continues at coordinate 69,682 of NZ_JAGRQY010000021.1, read as the reverse complement.
TGCAGCAGTTTCGCCAGGTGCAGACGACCACGTTCACCGCCGGACAGCTCGCCAACGCGTTTACCCTGGTCGACGCCTTTGAAGTTAAAGCGGCCCACGTAGGCGCGGCTCGGCATCTCGGTGTTGCCGATCTTCATGATATCCAGGCCGCCAGACACTTCTTCCCACACGGTCTTACTGTTGTCCATCGCGTCGCGGAACTGATCGACGGAAGCCAGCTTAACGGTTTCACCCAGGGTGATGGTGCCGGAATCAGGCTGTTCCTGGCCGGACATCATGCGGAAGAGGGTGGATTTACCCGCGCCGTTCGGACCGATGATGCCGACGATAGCGCCTTTCGGTACCGAGAAGCTCAGATCGTCAATCAGAACGCGGTCGCCGTAGGATTTGCGCAGATGGCTGACTTCCAGAACTTTATCGCCCAGACGCGGGCCTGGCGGAATGAACAGTTCGTTAGTTTCGTTACGTTTCTGATATTCAACGTTGTTAAGCTCTTCAAAGCGCGCCAGGCGGGCTTTGCCCTTAGACTGACGGCCTTTCGCGCCCTGGCGAACCCACTCGAGTTCTTTCTCGATAGATTTGCGGCGTGCGGCTTCCTGAGAAGCTTCCTGCGCCAGACGCTGGTCTTTCTGCTCCAGCCAGGAGGAGTAGTTGCCTTCCCACGGAATACCTTCGCCGCGGTCAAGCTCGAGGATCCAGCCGGCGACGTTATCAAGGAAGTAACGGTCGTGGGTAATCGCCACCACGGTGCCTTCGAAGTCGTGCAGGAAGCGTTCCAGCCAGGCGACGGACTCGGCGTCGAGGTGGTTGGTCGGTTCGTCGAGCAGCAGCATATCCGGTTTTTCCAGCAGCAGACGGCACAGCGCGACGCGGCGGCGTTCACCACCGGAAAGATTAGCGATTTTCGCATCCCAGTCCGGCAGGCGCAGGGCGTCGGCCGCGCGCTCCAGCTGGACGTTCAGGTTATGGCCGTCGTGCGCCTGGATAATCTCTTCGAACTTGCCTTGCTGTGCGGCAAGCTTATCGAAGTCCGCATCCGGCTCGGCGTATTTGGCATAGACTTCGCCCAGCCCCTTCAGCGCGTTAACCACTTCGGCGACCGCTTCTTCCACGGACTCGCGCACGGTGTGCTCCGGGTTGAGCTGCGGCTCCTGCGGCAGGTAGCCGATTTTGATGCCAGGCTGCGGACGCGCTTCACCTTCGATCTCGGTGTCGATACCGGCCATGATGCGCAGCAGGGTAGATTTACCGGCGCCGTTCAGACCGAGCACACCGATTTTCGCGCCAGGGAAAAAGCTGAGGGAGATATTTTTCAAAATATGACGTTTCGGCGGAACCACTTTGCCGACACGATGCATGGTATAAACGAATTGAGCCACGTTGGACTTCGCCTCTTTCTATTTTGATAGATAGTTCAAAGCCGAAGTGTAGCCTTTTTCGCGCGCTAATCCCAGCGAGGCGACAGGATTCACAGAAGCGTAAAAAAATGTCCAGGACATGGCGCGTTTAGCGTTGTCTGATTAGCATAAGTAAAGCCGCCTGCCGAACCGGCAGGGGTTTTTAAGCGGCACGATGCTGCGAAAATGCACCGGAAAGAGGAAGAGCTTGTGGAAAAAGCCAAAAAAATGACGTGGCATCTTTTGGCTGCCAGCGTTGGTTTGTTGACGTTGAGTCAGCTGGCGCATGCGGATTCACTGGATGAACAGCGCAGCCGCTACGCACAAATTAAGCAGGCGTGGGATAACCGGCAGATGGATGTAGTCGACCAGCTGATGCCCACGTTAAGCACCTATCCCCTGTATCCCTATTTGCAGTACCGACAGATCACCGACGATCTGATGAACCAGCCGGCGCTGGTGGTGAAAAACTTTATTGACGCCAATCCGACGCTGCCCCCTGCGCGTTCATTACGTTCGCGCTTCGTGAATGAACTGGCCCGGCGCAGCGACTGGCGCGGCTTGCTGGCGTTTAGCCCGGATAAGCCGACCAGCACCGAGGCGCAGTGCAACTATTACTACGCCAAGCTGAGCGTGGGGCAGTCGCAGGAGGCCTGGAGCGGGGCGAAAGAGCTGTGGCTGACGGGCAAGAATCAGCCCGGCGCCTGTGAACCGCTGTTCAGCGCCTGGCGCGACTCCGGTCAGCAGGATCCGCTGGCCTATCTCGAACGGATCCGCCTGGCGATGAAGGCCGGCAATATCGGGCTGGTGAAATCGCTGGCCCAGCAAATGCCCGCCAACTACCAGAGCATCGCCAGCGCCGTGGTCGCCCTGGCTAACGATCCAAACAGCGTCCTCACCTTCGCCCGCACCACCGGGGCGACGGACTTTACCCGTCAGATGGCCGCCGTCGCCTTCGCCAGCGTCGCCCGCCAGGACGTGGAAAATGCCCGCCTGATGATCCCTTCGCTGGTACAGGCTCAGCAGCTCAATGAGGATCAGACCCAGGAACTGCGCGATATTGTCGCCTGGCGCCTGATGGGTAGCGATGTAACCGAAGAGCAGGCCATCTGGCGCGATGACGCAATCATGCGTTCGCAGTCCACGCCGCTGGTGGAGCGGCGGGTACGGATGGCGTTGGGGACGGGCGATCGCCATGGCCTCAACACCTGGCTGGCGCGCCTGCCGATGGAGGCGAAAGAGAAAGACGAATGGCGCTACTGGCAGGCGGATCTGCTGCTGGAGCGCGGCAGGGATGAGGAGGCGCAGGCGATCCTTCGCTCGTTGATGCAACAGCGAGGCTTCTACCCGATGGTCGCCGCGCAGCGTCTTGGCGAGGAGTATACCTTCCGCATCGATAAAGCCTCGGGCACCATCGATCCGGCGCTGGCCTCCGGGCCGGAGATGGCGCGGGTACGTGAGCTGATGTACTGGAATATGGATAACACCGCGCGCACCGAATGGGCCAACCTGGTCACTAGTCGCACCAAATCCCAGCAGGCGCAGCTGGCGCGCTATGCCTTCGATCAGCACTGGTGGGATCTGAGCGTGCAGGCGACGATCGCCGGTAAGCTTTGGGATCAGCTGGAAGAACGTTTCCCGCTGGCCTATAACGACCTGTTTGCCCGCTATGTTAGCGGCAAAGATATTCCGCAGAGCTACGCGATGGCGATTGCCCGTCAGGAGAGCGCCTGGAACCCGAAAGTGCGCTCGCCGGTCGGCGCCAGCGGACTGATGCAGATTATGCCGGGCACCGCGACGCATACCGTCAGTATGTTCAGCATTCCCGGCTACAGCGGCCCGTCGCAGCTGTTGGATCCGGAAACCAACATCAATATCGGCACCAGCTATCTGCAGTACGTTTATCAGCAGTTCGGCAATAACCGTATCTACGCCTCAGCGGCCTATAACGCCGGGCCGGGCCGGGTACGCAGCTGGCAGGGGAACAGCGCCGGACGGATCGACGCCGTGGCGTTTGTCGAGAGTATTCCGTTTTCGGAAACCCGCGGCTACGTGAAGAATGTCCTCTCCTATGACGCCTACTACCGCTACTTTATGGGGCAGCAGGATAAGATCCTCAGCGATGCGGAGTGGCGCCAGCGTTACTGATCGCTGGGAAGTATGTTATGCTTTGTACTCGTTGAAGAGTACATTCGACGGGCAGCGTAAGCTGCCCGTCTCAATATGGTGGCGCGATATGACCCAACAATCTCCCTATTCCGCGGCCGTTGCCGAACAACGTCATCAGGAGTGGCTGCGCTTTGTTGCCCTGCTTCAGCAGGCCTATGCTGAGGATCTGCATCTGCCGTTGCTGCAGCTGATGCTGACGCCCGACGAGCGCGAAGCCCTGGGTACCCGGGTGCGCATTATCGAAGAGTTGCTGCGCGGCGAGATGAGCCAGCGTGAGCTGAAAAATGAGCTCGGCGCCGGAATTGCGACCATTACCCGCGGGTCGAACAGCCTGAAATCGGCGCCGGTAGAGCTGCGCCAGTGGCTTGAGCAGACGCTGCTGGCTAGCGATAAATAGCGTTATGGAACGGGCTTAGCGCCAGTACGACCGCCTGGTGGTAAACGCTGCTGCGGGTTAATCTGCCGCCGGTGAAAACCCCAATCGCCCCCTCTTTACGACCGATCTGATCGATGCCGGTATACTGCGACATGACCGGGCCGAGCGCTTCGCCAGCGCGAACCTGCTCAAGAATAACGTCAGGCAACGGCAGCGTGGCTGAGCGCGCTTCTCCGCGCTGGCTGGCGCTTTCGATGACCACCCAGCTAAAGGTGCTGTCATCGTCGATACCGGCTTCGATGGCTACCCAGAAATCGGCATTTGGCTGGGCAAGGCGCGCATTGGCGACGCGATTTCGTGCGCCAGCGCGCGTTTCCTCGCTGCCGAAGGGCTGTTCCGGCACGCCGCTCTCGACGGCGACGGACTCAATGTGGCAGGATCCTTCGCCGAAAATCTCGTCAAAAGCCTGCAGAATTGCCTGAATTTTGGCGGGATTAGTGGTCGCTGAGACAACATGGTGCATAATCAAAACAACTCAGAATAAACTAACGTCATCGCAGTATACTCTAAATCACCCCGAGGGCAGGCGGTAATGCCCGAAAGCGGTTGATAACGAGTCCAGAACGGAAAAAAAGCATGTTACAAGTATACCTTGTTCGCCACGGTGAAACGCAGTGGAACGCCGAGCGACGTATTCAGGGTCAGTCCGACAGCCCGCTGACCGCCCATGGTGAGCGCCAGGCCTGGCAGGTGGGCGAGCGCGCCAGAACGCTGGGGATCACCCATATCATTACCAGCGATCTGGGGCGAACCCGCCGCACAGCAGAAATTATCGCCGAAGCCTGCGGCTGCAGCGTGATCGCCGATGCGCGCCTGCGCGAACTGGATATGGGGGTGCTGGAGAAGCGCCATATCGACTCGCTCAGCGAAGAAGAAGAAGGCTGGCGTCGCCAGCTGGTCAACGGCACACCGGACGGTCGTATTCCGCAGGGCGAATCGATGCAGGAGCTCAGCGAGCGTATGCATGCGGCGCTGGCATCCTGTCTGGAATTACCCGCCGGTAGCCGGCCGCTGCTGGTGAGTCATGGGATCGCGCTGGGCTGCCTGGTGAGCACGATATTAGGGCTGCCGGCGTACGCTGAGCGTCGTCTGCGGCTGCGCAACTGCTCTATTTCGCGCGTCGACTATCAGCAAAGCCCGTGGCTGGCTTCCGGCTGGGTGGTGGAAACGGCGGGCGACGTCTCGCATCTTGACGCCCCCGCAATGGACGAGCTGCAGCGTTAACGGCGGATCGGGATCAGATACTCGCAGCGCAACTGAATCGGCGTGGCCTGATCCCGGCTTTCATCTTCAGGGTAGAAGCGTTCAATATCCAGCCCCTTGCGACGCGTCAGGTTCAGCATCGGCATGCAGGTGCCGTAGACGGTCAGGATGAATTCCTGCAGACCGGTACCCAGCCCTTCATACGTAAACATGACATACTCGCCGCCCTCCAGGGTCACTGGATGGGCATGCTGCAGGTGGCCGTTAGCCATCTCCGGCGTCAGCGCGGTGGTATAGAATACTTCCTGCTCATCGTCTTTTTCCAGGCTCGGACGCGGCTCATGCAGCCCGTAGAGCACCGGGGGGATTGACGGTGAGTTGCCGAGGAAGTCTCGCCAGAACTGGACCCGCATCTGGTTACGAAAATCGGAGATTTCCTCGAGCTTACAGGTATAGCTCTGGGTCACGCCAAGCAGCTGAGTAGGGGGCAGAGTGATAAACTCATGTTTCGGCAGGGTAAATTCGCCAAGACGCAGCGGCGGGCGCATACCGAACGAGCTCCAGTCCGGCGAGCGGCGGTAGAGCGCCGGCGTCAGCGAGAATTGCTTCTTAAACGCTCGGGTGAAGGTCTGCTGGGAGTCGAAACGGTACTGCAGCGCAATATCAAGGATTGGACGGGCGGTCAGGCGTAATGCGACAGCAGATTTCGACAAGCGGCGCGCGCGAATATAGGCACCGATGGCATGGCCGGTGACATCCTTAAACATTCGCTGCAAATGCCACTTGGAATAACCTGCCTTCGCCGCCACATTATCCAGAGAAAGCGGCTGATCCAGGTGACCTTCCAGCCAGCTAAGGAGATCGCGAATAATCCCTGCTTGATCCATAAAATGTCCCCATCCTTAAACACAGGTGCCTGATATTAAAGTAGCGGATAATAGCATTTTTTGATGTTTTAGCATTCAGTGTTTTTTTTGCTTTTAAATGCGGTAGGTCAGGGGATTTGAACGATAATTTTGTAAAGCTGTGATCTATAAACCTTTTCTGCTAAGTGCGTGATAATCACTCAGCTATATTTTTTAATAATGGTAACAATATGAAATACAAGAAGTTTGCGATGGGGCTGCTCCTGCTGACCGGTAGCCAGCTGGCTCAGGCGGAGCAGATTGGTTCCGTGGATACGGTCTTCAAATGGTTAGGGCCGGATCACAAAATCGTCGTCGAAGCCTTTGACGATCCGGATGTGCAGAACGTGACCTGCTATATCAGCCGGGCGAAAACCGGTGGCATCAAAGGCGGGCTGGGGCTGGCGGAAGATACCTCTGACGCGGCGATTTCCTGCCAGCAGGTCGGGCCGATTGAGCTAACGGACAAAATCAAAAACGGCAAAAGCCAGGGCGACGTGGTGTTCCAGAAGCGCACCTCGCTGGTGTTTAAAAAACTGCAGGTCGTGCGATTCTATGATGCGAAGCGCAATGCGCTGGTCTATCTGACCTACTCGGATAAAGTGGTTGATGGCTCGCCGAAGAACGCCATCAGCGCCGTGCCGATCATGCCATGGAATAAATAAACGGGAGCGCGCATGCAGCAGCCACGGATTTGGTTAGTTGAGGATGAACAGAGTATCGCTGATACCCTGGTTTACATGCTGCAGCAGGAGGGCTTCCAGGTCAGCGTCTTTGGCCGCGGTTTGCCCGCGCTGGAGGCGGCGGCGCATCAGGCGCCAGATGTCGCCATCCTCGACGTCGGCTTGCCGGATATCAGCGGCTTCGAGCTCTGTCGGCGTCTGCTGACGCGTTATCCGGCGCTGCCGGTGCTGTTTTTGACGGCGCGTAGCGACGAGGTCGATAAGCTGCTGGGGCTGGAAATCGGCGCTGACGATTACATCGCCAAGCCGTTTTCACCACGCGAAGTCTGCGCGCGGGTGCGAACCGTGCTGCGGCGGCTGCAGAAGTTTGCCGCGCCATCGCCGGTGGTACGCGTCGGCGAGTTTGTGCTCGATGAGCAGGCGGCGGCGATCAGCTGGTTCGGCCAGCCGCTGAATCTGACGCGCTACGAATTTCTGCTGTTGAAAACCCTGCTTCACGCGCCCGGTCGCGTCTTCTCCCGTCAGCAGCTGATGGAGCTGGTGTGGATCGATGCCTGGGAAAGCCTCGACCGTACCGTCGATACCCATATCAAAACCCTGCGCGCTAAGCTGCGGGCTGTGAATCCTGAAAAGGCGCCAATCAATACCCATCGCGGTATGGGCTACAGCCTGGGGCGCGGCTGATGCGTATCGGCATGCGCCTGCTGCTGGGCTATTTTCTTATCGTCGCGATCGCCGCGTGGTTTGTGCTGTCGATCTTTGTCCAGGAAGTGAAGCCGGGCGTGCGCCGGGCGACAGAGGGGACCCTCAATGATACCGCTACCCTGTTGGCGGCGCTGGCGCGTGAGGATCTGCTGGCGGCAAACCCGCAGCAGGGCAGGCTGGCGCAGGCCTTTCACCAGCTCAACCAGCAGCCGCTCAACGCCAATATTGGCGGAATTAAAAAGGTACGTAATGAGTACCGCGTCTATCTGACCGATGCCCGGGGCAAGGTGGTGTTTGACTCCAGCGGGCAGGCGACAGGGCAGGACTATTCGCGCTGGAACGATGTCTGGCTCACCCTGCGCGGCCAGTACGGCGCGCGCAGTACGCGCAGCGATCCGCATGATGAAGCCAGCTCGGTGATGTATATCGCCGCGCCGGTGATGGATAAGGGACGGATTATCGGCGTGCTGAGCGTCGGTAAACCCAACCTGGCGATGACGCCGGTCATTAAGCGCAGCGAGCGGCGGATCCTCTGGGCCGGCGGCGCCCTGCTGGGCATTGCGCTGTTGATTGGCGGCGGCGTCGTCTGGTGGATCAATTTCTCTATCGGCAAGCTGGTGCGCTATGCGGACTCGGTGACCGCTGAGCGCCCGCTGCCGCTGCCGGAGGTTGGCAGCAGCGAATTGCGCAAGCTGGCCCAGGCTCTGGAGAGCATGCGGGTAAAGCTCGAAGGTAAGAATGCCATCGAAAACTATGTCTATGACCTGACCCATGAACTGAAAAGCCCGCTGGCGGCCATCCGCGGCGCGGCGGAGATCCTGCGCGAAGGGCCGCCGCCTGAGGTGGCGGCGCGGTTTACTGATAATATCCTCGCGCAAAACACCCGGATGCAACTGCTGGTGGAGCGGCTGCTCCAGCAGGCGAGACTGGAAAGCCGGCTGGAGATAAAGCAGCATCCGGTGTCGATAGATGCGCTATACCAACGGCTGACGGAGGAGCGCAACATCGCTCTGGCGGCGAAAGCTATCACCCTGCGCTGGCGGGAGAGTGGGATGCTGGTCAATGGCGATGGCGAGCTGCTGGCCCAGGCGCTGGGTAATCTGCTCGACAACGCGATTGACTTTACCCCCCAGGGCGGTGAGATCGCCCTGGCTGCGGAGAAGCGAAATGAAGAGGTGCAATTGAGCGTTATCGACAACGGGTGCGGTATTCCGGACTATGCCCTGGAACGAATCTTTGAGCGATTCTATTCGCTGCCGCGCGAAGACGGCCATAAGAGCAGCGGCCTTGGGCTGGCGTTCGTTCGTGAAGTCGCGCGCCTGCATCACGGCGATATCAATCTGCACAATCGGCCCGAAGGCGGCGTGGTCGCCACGCTGCGACTTCACCGTCCCTTCACATAGCTTCAAATTCTCCCCACACAGCCGTCCTATTGTGAGGCCATCACGATAGGGAGAAAGGCTATGTTGAAATCACCGTTATTCTGGAAAATCACCACGTTAATAGGCTGTATTGTGCTGCTATCTTTGCCGTTAATGATGGTCAGGGAGCTTATTAATGAGCGAGCGGATTATCGTAGCGAAGTGGTGGACGCCATTGAGCAAAGCACCAGCGGCTCGCAAAAACTCGCCGGACCGCTGATCGCTATTCCGATAACCGAGACCCTGACCCGCATGGAGAACCAAAAAGAGGTCAACTATCAGCGGAGCTGGGTGTATTACTGGCTGCCGGAGTCGCTGGCGGTCACCGGCAAACAGACCGTGGAGTCGAGGAGGGTGGGTATCTACAGCGGCCAGGTCTGGCATAACGTCTTGCAGATTAAGGCCTCGTTTGATCCGCTGCGTCTGGCGGCGCTGAGAAAAACGAATATCGTCTTAGGCCAGCCGCGGCTGGTGGTGAGCGTCGGCGATGCCCGCGGCATTGGCGCCATCCATGCCCCGGAGGTCAACGGTAGCGTATTAAGCGTGGAGCCGGGGCTGGGGATAAGCGGCGATGGCGCAGGTATTCATATGCCAATGCCTGCGCTGGCGGAGGACAACAAGCCGCTTGAGATTGCCTTTTCACTCGATCTGAACGGGACGGGTGAGTTTTCACTGGTGCCGCTCGGGCGTAACAGCGAGCTGCAGCTGACCAGTAACTGGCCGCATCCCGGTTTTCTCGGCAGCTTCCTGCCAACGCAACGGGAAGTGAGTGCTGCCGGCTATCGCGCCCACTGGCAAAGCAGCTGGTTCGCCAACGATATGGGGAGCTATTTCAAGGATGATATGGAGATCCCGTGGTCGCGACTGCCGGCGTTCAGTGCCGATGTGATGTCCCTTGCCGACCAGTACCAGCTAACCGATCGGGCGACAAAATATGCCATCCTGTTAATCGGGCTGACCTTTATGGCTTTTTTCGTGTTCGAGAGCCTGACCCGTCGTCCCCTGCATCCGATGCAATATCTGCTGGTGGGCTTATCGCTGGTGCTGTTTTACCTGGTGCTGCTGGCGCTCTCAGAGCACATTGGTTTTACCGCCGCCTGGCTGGCGGCCAGCCTGTCTGGCGCGGTGATGAATGGGATCTACCTTCAGGCGGTGCTCAGAGGATGGCGTAACAGCCTGCTGTTTGTCGCCGCGCTACTGCTGCTGGATGGCGTGATGTGGTTTCTGTTGCATTCTGAGGATAGCGCGCTGCTGCTGGGTACCGGGGTGCTGGCGCTGGCGCTGAGCGTCCTGATGTTTTTGACCCGTCGCGTGGACTGGTATGCGTTATCGCTGCCGAAAGGCACAGTGCCTCCGACACCGGCTGCCGATGACGATAAGCTGCGTCTCTGGAAAGAGTGACGGTATAAAAAACGGCGCCCCTGGGGCGCCGTTTTCGCATCATGGCTGCGGAATAAATCGTATTATTCCTGCAGATCGCCACAGAAACGGTAGCCTTCACCGTGAATGGTAGCGATGATTTCCGGGGTATCCGGAGTGGATTCGAAGTGTTTACGAATCCGACGAATGGTCACGTCAACGGTACGGTCATGCGGCTTCAGCTCGCGACCGGTCATTTTCTTCAGCAGCTCGGCACGAGACTGAATTTTGCCCGGGTTTTCGCAGAAGTGCAGCATCGCGCGGAATTCACTGCGCGGCAGCTTGTACTGTTCGCCGTTCGGGCTAACCAGGGAACGGCTGTTGATATCGAGTTCCCAGCCGTTGAACTTGTAGCTTTCCACGCTGCGACGCTCTTCGCTCACGGTACCGAGGTTCATGGTACGGGAGAGCAGGTTGCGCGCGCGGATAGTCAGTTCACGCGGGTTAAACGGTTTAGTGATATAGTCGTCAGCGCCGATTTCGAGGCCAAGGATCTTATCCACTTCGTTGTCGCGGCCGGTTAAGAACATCAGCGCGACGTCAGCCTGCTCGCGCAGCTCGCGCGCCAGCAGAAGACCATTTTTACCCGGCAGGTTGATATCCATGATCACCAGGTTGATATCATTTTCAGACAGGATCTGATGCATTTCCGCGCCATCGGTCGCTTCGAATACATCGTAACCTTCTGCTTCGAAAATACTTTTTAACGTGTTGCGTGTTACCAACTCGTCTTCAACGATAAGAATGTGCGGGGTCTGCATGTTTGCTACCTAAATTGCCAACTAAATCGAAACAGGAAGTACCAAAGTCCCTGACCTGCCTGCTGCATGTCGCAAATTAACATGCGCGGCGTAACATGACTAAAGTACGTAATTGCGTTCTTGATGCACTTTCCATCAACGTCAACAACATCATTAGCTTGGTCGTGGGTACTTTCCCTCTGGACCCGACGGTGTCAAAAACGGCTGACATCCTAACCATTTTAACAGCAACATAACAGGCTAAGAGAGGCCGAACACCCAATAAAACTACGCTTCGTTGACATATATCAAGTTCAATTGTAGCACGTTAACAGTCTTGTGAAATCATTGCATCGCCATGCTCTTTATAGTCACAATCTTTACCCGGCTCAACTAGTTGCGTGGATAAATTAATAAATACAGTGAATCCAAAGCCTGAAACGATGCATCAGATGAAATTGCATTGCCCATCATATGGATAAATGGGTTCTGTTAACATACTCCTTGTCACGGCCTCCTGAGAACAGTTTAGATTTTTTTATGGGTAAGAAAACGCAATTTTAGTGATTTTTGTTGCAAATTTGTAAATTTTCACCGCGTAAAATGGGGGGCGCTGCGCCTCGATAACGCCTGAGAGAGAGAAAGAAACCGCAATGCGTTTAACGATTATTTTAGTCGGTCCTGCCCGGGCCGAGAACGTCGGCGCTGCCGCCAGGGCGATGAAAACCATGGGATTTCGCGAACTACGGATCGTCGATAGCGAAGCCCACCTGGCGCCGCCGGCACGCTGGGTGGCGCATGGCTCAGGCGACATCCTCGATGGTATCACCACCTATCCCACCCTTGCCGAGGCGCTGCATGACGTTGATTTTACCGTCGCCACCACCGCCCGCAGCCGCGCGCGTTTTCACTATTACGCCACGCCGCAGCAGCTGTTGCCGCTGCTGGAGGAGAAGGCGCAGTGGATGAACCATACTGCCCTGGTATTTGGTCGTGAGGACGCCGGATTGACCAATGAGGAGCTGGCGCTGGCTGATGTGTTGACCGGTGTGCCGATGGCTGCGGATTATCCGTCGCTGAATCTCGGCCAGTCGGTGATGGTCTACTGTTATCAATTAGCATCGCTAATGCAACAAACGGCGCCCGCCGCCGCTGCGGCAGACCATCATCAGCTGCAGGCCTTACGTACTCGTACCCTGGCGTTACTTTCGCGTTTGGGCGTGGAGGATGATGCCAAACTGGCCGACTGGTTGTCGCAACGGCTGGGCCTGCTGCAGCAGCGCGACACGGCAATGTTGCATCGTTTGCTGCATGATATTGAAAAAAACCTGCCAGAATAAAACTCTGCCATATTTTTTATTTATGGATGTGTATGCTGTTCTATGAGCTGGTTTTCCGCCGATCTGGATGTTTTTTCTCACGGCAGCGGGAAAATACGTAAGCCTGCTGAAATGGGGCAAATTGAGAAATTCATTGACTTAAGACGGCAGATACTTTAACCAATATAGGCAGGACATACAGACAGATAAAAATACAGAGTACACAACATCCATGAATCGCATCGGCATGATTACCACCATTATCACCACCACCATTACCACAGGTAACGGTGCGGGCTGACGCGTACAGGAAACACAGAAAAAAGCCCGCACCTGAACAGTGCGGGCTTTTTTTTTGACAAGAGATCAAGGGGTAAGAACCATGCGAGTGTTGAAGTTCGGCGGTACATCAGTGGCAAATGCGGAACGGTTTCTGCGGGTTGCCGATATTCTGGAGAGTAATGCCAGGCAGGGGCAGGTAGCGACGGTCCTGTCTGCCCCGGCGAAGATCACTAACCACCTGGTAGCGATGATTGAAAAGACCATTGGCGGCCAGGATGCCCTCCCCAATATTGCCGACGCCGAACGCATTTTTGCCGAACTTCTTCAGGGCCTTGCCGACGCCCAGCCCGCTTTCCCGCTTGCCCAGTTAAAAGCCTTCGTGGAGCAGGAATTTGCTCAGATTAAGCATGTTCTGCACGGCATCAGCCTGCTGGGTCAGTGCCCGGACAGCGTCAATGCCGCGCTGATCTGCCGCGGCGAAAAGCTCTCCATCGCCATCATGGCGGGTCTGCTGGAAGCTCGTGGACATAAAGTCAGTGTCATTAACCCGGTCGAAAAACTGCTTGCCGTGGGCCACTATCTGGAATCCACCGTCGATATCGCCGAATCCACCCGCCGCATTGCCGCCAGCCAGATCCCGGCAGACCATATGATCCTGATGGCCGGGTTTACCGCCGGCAATGAGAAAGGCGAGCTGGTGGTGCTGGGGCGTAACGGCTCCGACTACTCGGCTGCGGTACTGGCCGCCTGCCTGCGCGCTGACTGCTGCGAAATCTGGACCGATGTCGACGGAGTGTACACCTGCGATCCGCGTCAGGTGCCGGATGCGCGCCTGCTGAAATCGATGTCTTATCAGGAGGCGATGGAGCTCTCCTACTTTGGCGCGAAAGTGCTGCACCCGCGCACCATTGCCCCTATCGCCCAGTTCCAAATCCCATGCCTGATTAAAAATACCGGCAACCCGCAGGCGCCGGGAACGCTTATCGGCGCCAGCCGCGACGAGGACGATTTGCCGGTGAAAGGCATCTCTAACCTCAACAACATGGCGATGTTCAACGTCTCCGGGCCGGGGATGAAAGGGATGGTCGGCATGGCGGCCCGCGTCTTCGCCACCATGTCCCGCGCCGGCATCTCGGTGGTGTTGATCACTCAATCTTCTTCGGAGTACAGCATCAGTTTCTGCGTGCCGCAGAGCGACTGCGCACGTGCCAAACGGGCGATGGAAGATGAGTTTTATCTGGAGCTGAAAGAGGGGCTGCTGGAGCCGCTGGCGATTATGGAGCGTCTGGCGATCATCTCCGTGGTGGGCGACGGAATGCGTACCCTGCGCGGTATCTCGGCGAAATTCTTTGCGGCGCTGGCCCGCGCCAATATCAATATCGTGGCGATTGCCCAGGGCTCTTCCGAGCGCTCAATTTCGGTAGTGGTCAGCAATGACGACGCCACCACCGGCGTGCGCGTGACCCATCAGATGCTGTTCAACACCGACCAGGTGATTGAAGTGTTTGTCATCGGCGTCGGCGGCGTCGGCGGCGCGCTGCTAGAGCAGATCAAGCGCCAGCAGGGGTGGCTGAAGAACAAACATATCGATCTGCGCGTCTGCGGTGTAGCCAATTCTCAGGCGCTGCTGACCAGCGTGCATGGCCTGAATCTGGAAAACTGGAGTGCGGAACTGGCGGAGGCGAAAGAGCCGTTTAATCTTGGCCGCCTGATCCGCCTGGTGAAAGAGTACCACCTGCTCAATCCGGTGATCGTCGACTGTACCTCCAGCCAGGCGGTCGCCGATCAGTATGCCGACTTCCTGCGCGAAGGTTTCCATGTGGTGACGCCGAACAAAAAGGCCAATACCTCTTCGCTGGATTACTATCACCAGCTGCGCCATGCGGCCAGCAGCTCGCGGCGTAAGTTCCTCTATGACACTAACGTTGGCGCGGGCCTGCCGGTGATTGAGAACCTGCAGAACCTGCTCAACGCCGGCGATGAGCTGCGCCATTTCTCCGGGATCCTGTCCGGCTCCCTGTCGTTTATCTTCGGCAAGCTGGACGAGGGGGTGAGTTTCTCCGCGGCGACGGCGATGGCCCGTGAGATGGGGTATACCGAGCCGGATCCGCGCGACGATTTATCCGGGGTGGATGTGGCGCGTAAACTGCTGATTCTGGCCCGTGAGACCGGGCGTGAACTGGAGCTGGCGGACATTATCGTCGAGTCGGCGCTGCCGCCGGACTTCGACGCCAGCGGCGATGTCGAGACCTTTATGGCCCGCCTGCCGTCGCTGGACGATGGTTTTGCCTCGCGGGTTGCTAAGGCGCGCGATGAAGGTAAAGTCTTGCGCTACGTCGGTAACATCGAAGAGGATGGTACCTGCCGGGTAAAAATAGCCGCGGTTGACGGCAACGATCCGCTGTTCAAAGTTAAGAATGGTGAGAACGCGCTGGCTTTTTATAGCCATTATTATCAGCCATTGCCGCTGGTGCTGCGCGGCTATGGCGCCGGGAACGACGTCACGGCGGCCGGCGTATTCGCCGACCTGCTGCGCACCCTGTCCTGGAAGTTAGGAGTTTAAGATGGTCAAAGTATATGCCCCGGCTTCCAGTGCCAATATGAGCGTCGGGTTTGATGTGTTGGGCGCGGCGGTCACGCCGGTCGATGGCACGCTGCTTGGCGACAACGTCACTGTCGAAGCGGCGGAGCAATTTAGCCTGCAGAATCTTGGACGCTTCGCCAGCAAACTGCCGACGGCGCCGCAGGAGAACATTGTTTACCAGTGCTGGGAAAGCTTTTGCCGGGAGATCGGCAAGACGGTGCCGGTGGCGATGACGCTGGAAAAAAACATGCCGATTGGCTCCGGGCTGGGTTCCAGCGCCTGCTCGGTGGTCGCTGCGCTGGTGGCCATGAACGAGTTCTGCGGCAAGCCGCTGAACGAGACGCGCATGCTGGCGCTGATGGGAGAGATGGAAGGGCGTATCTCCGGCAGCATTCACTACGACAACGTGGCGCCGTGCTATCTTGGCGGCATGCAGTTGATGATCGAAGAGAATGGGATTATCAGTCAGCAGGTGCCCGGGTTTGATGAGTGGCTGTGGGTGCTGGCCTATCCGGGGATTAAAGTCTCTACTGCTGAAGCGCGGGCGATTCTGCCGGCGCAGTATCGCCGCCAGGATTGTATCGCCCATGGTCGCCACCTCGCGGGCTTTATTCACGCCTGCTACACCCGCCAGCCGCAGCTGGCGGCAAAATTGATGAAAGATGTGATTGCCGAACCGTACCGAACCAAACTGCTGCCGGGCTTTAGCGAAGCGCGTCAGGCGGCCATGGAAATGGGCGCCCAGGCTTGCGGCATCTCCGGCTCTGGCCCAACGCTGTTCGCGTTGTGTGATAAACCGGATACCGCACAGCGCGTCGCCGACTGGCTTGGCGCGCACTATCTGCAGAATCAGGAAGGCTTTGTTCATATTTGCCGGCTGGACACGGCGGGCGCACGCGTAGTGGGATAACCAATGAAACTGTATAACTTAAAAGATCATAACGAGCAGGTCAGCTTTGCGCAGGCCGTCACCCAGGGACTTGGCAAGCATCAGGGCCTGTTCTTTCCGCACGATCTGCCGGAATTCAGCCTGACTGAAATTGACGACATGCTGGCGCAGGACTTTGTCACCCGTAGCGCCAAAATTTTATCCGCCTTTATCGGCGATGAGATCCCGCAGGATGTCCTGCAGCAGCGGGTGCGCGCGGCGTTTGCGTTTCCGGCGCCCGTAAGCAAGGTTCAGGAAGATGTCGGCTGTCTGGAGCTGTTCCATGGCCCTACGCTGGCGTTCAAGGATTTCGGCGGCCGCTTTATGGCACAGATGCTGACCCACATCGCAGGCGATAAGCCGGTCACCATCCTCACCGCGACCTCTGGCGACACCGGGGCGGCGGTGGCGCATGCTTTCTACGGCCTGCCGAACGTCAAGGTAGTGATCCTCTATCCGCGCGGCAAGATCAGTCCCCTGCAGGAGAAGCTGTTCTGTACCCTCGGCGGCAATATTGAAACCGTGGCGATTGATGGCGACTTTGATGCCTGCCAGGCGCTGGTGAAGCAGGCGTTTGACGATGAAGAGCTGAAGGCGACGCTGGGTCTCAACTCGGCTAACTCCATCAACATCAGCCGCCTGCTGGCGCAGATCTGTTACTACTTCGAAGCGGCGGCGCAGCTGCCGCAGGAAGCCCGCAATCAGCTGGTGATTTCCGTGCCGAGCGGCAACTTCGGCGATCTGACCGCCGGTCTGCTGGCCAAGTCGCTGGGGCTGCCGATCAAGCGCTTTATCGCCGCCACCAACGCCAACGACACCGTTCCGCGCTATCTGCAGGGCGGCGAGTGGGCGCCAAAAGCCACCCAGGCGACGCTGTCCAACGCCATGGACGTCAGCCAGCCGAACAACTGGCCGCGCGTTGAAGAGCTGTTCCGCCGTAAAATCTGGCGTCTCAGCGAGCTGGGCTATGCCGCGGTCGATGATGAGACCACCAAAGCAGCGATGCGCGAGCTGAAGGCCATCGGCTACATCTCTGAACCGCATGCGGCGATTGCCTGGCGCGCGCTGCGCGATCAGCTGCAGCCGGGAGAGTACGGCCTGTTCCTCGGCACCGCCCATCCGGCGAAGTTCAAAGAGAGCGTGGAGGAGATCCTGCAGGAGACTCTGCCGCTGCCGAAGGAGCTGGCCGACCGCGCCGACCTGCCGCTGCTGTCTCACAACCTGCCGGCGGATTTCGCCGCGCTGCGTAAGCTGATGATGGGCTAAGCCAGGCAATAATATCGGCAACATGATCGACCAAACCGGGCAGCTATTGCCCGGTTTTTATATTTAACGCACTTTTCCATATCAGTAAAATTTCTCTCCATAAAATTCCCCACACTATTTTATTGTCAGCGCACTGCTTTTATTGCAAACTCTTTTACGGATTGTCCTCTTTGCCGGATAATTCCACTGGATTATCTTTTTTATTTATTATTTCATGCTGCTTATATTTATGCTGCTGATTTTATTATGAAGCAGCTATAGATATCATTTGTTATAGATGCATTGTTAATGCACAAGGTTTTCAAGGAGGAAACATGCGTATTTTATCTCTTTTTTTGGTGGTGTTCGCTTTAACAGGCTGCTCCGGGACAACGATTGGCGGTAATGAAGATAAATTAACGCCAGCCTATCTGAAACAACATCTCATTGTCGGAAAAACCACCAAGGCCGAGGTTCGTCAGTATTTTGGTGCCCCGGATTCTGGTCATACGACGGTGACGGCGTCGGGTAAAGAGAGCTGGTATTATTCAGTAGATAAAGGGATCAACCTGGTCAGCCTCGCGGGTTCCATGATCCCGGTAACCGGGGCATCGCAAGCTGCCGATGCGGTCGATAAGTCCAGCCAAAAAGATTCGAACTCGCTGATGATTTTCTTCGATGAAAAAGGCGTGGTGGAAAACTGGGTGCGTTAAAATAAGTAATAATCTGCTTAATTATATTGAAAAGGGGAATAACTCCCCTTTTTTATTACCGTAACGTGTTACTGCTCGTGGCGTTTAAACACCAGTTCGCCTTTCTCTGAGGCATCCGCATCAAAGAAATAGCCTTCGCTATTAAAGGCTTTGAGCTGCTCCGGCTGGGTTAAGCGGTTTTCAATAATGTAGCGACTCATCAGGCCGCGGGCTTTCTTCGCATAAAAACTGATCACTTTGAATTTGCCGTTCTTCTCATCGAGGAATACCGGCTTGATCAGCTGACCCTGCAATTTTGGCGTTTTCACCGATTTAAAATATTCATCGGAAGCCAGGTTGATGACGATATCGTCGCCCTGGTCGCGCAGCGCCTGATTCAGCTTCTCGGTAATGGTATCCCCCCAGAACTGGTACAGATCTTTGCCGCGCGGATTTTCCAGACGGATCCCCATCTCCAGGCGGTAGGGCTGCATCAGGTCTAACGGGCGCAGCACGCCATACAGTCCGGAGAGCATGCGCAGATGCTGCTGGGCGAAGTCAAAGTCGTCCTCGGTGAGTGTCTCTGCCTGCAGGCCAGTGTAGACATCGCCTTTAAAGGCGAGGATCGCCTGGCGGGCATTTTGCGGCGTAAAGTCAGGGTGCCAGTCGTGGAAGCGGGTGGCGTTTAGATCCGCCAGCTTGTCGCTAATGCTCATCAGCTTGCCGATTTGCGGCGCGGTCAGCTTACGGGCGATGCCGATAAGCTGCTGAGAATACTCGAGGAGTTCGGGCTGGGTATAGCGAGTCGTTGCCAGCGGGCTTTGATAATCGAGCGTTTTAGCAGGTGAAATCAGAATCAGCATATCCAGTCCTTGCAGGTAATTTCGACGAATTTTAACAAAAAAAGTGCATGGTGGGATCGATAGCTGCAATTGCCGCGCTATTCGCGCGGCAATTCATTCCAGGCGCCCGGGGCCAGCTGTTGGTCAATATCCGGGTAACGAGTGGCATCGAAAGTCGGCTGGATACCCAGCCGCCGCTGACGCAGATAATCGCTGGCGATAATCCGCACCGTCGGGGAGAGCAACAGAATGGCCGTCAGGTTGGTCATCGCCATCAGCGCCATGATGATATCCGCGCTCTGCCAGACGACAGGCAGGCTAACCATGGTCCCCAACAGCACCATCAGGACGGTGAGTATTCGCAGCCCCCAGATATAGCGTGGCTTATCCAGGCGCAGGAAGACCAGATTATTTTCCGCGTACACGTAGTTGGCTACGATAGAGCTAAAGGCGAACAGCAGCACGATGAGGGCGATAAAACCCGCTCCCCAGCCGCCGACCAGCACGCTCATCGCGTGTTGCAAGTCCTGAATACCGTTGAGCGTATATTCATTGTCGGGCCGCGGCGCCAGCATGACGATAATCGCGCTGGCGGTACAGATCACGATAGTATCGATAAACACGCCAATCATCTGCACGATCCCCTGCGCCGCCGGGTGCGGCGGCCAGGAGGCGGCGGCCGCGGCGGCGTTAGGCGAAGAGCCCATCCCTGCTTCATTGGAGAACATGCCGCGCTGGAAGCCGCTGGTCAGCGCCTGGCTGATGGTGTAGCCCACCGCGCCGGCGGCGGCCTCCTGCCAGCCGAAGGCGCAGCGAAAGATGGTGGCGAAAATCGTCGGCAGGGCGGTGATGTGCCACAGGCCGATGAGCAGGCTGGTGGCGATCCACAACAGCGCCATAAAGGGAACGATCCATTGCATCAGACGCGCCACGCCGCGTAAACCACGGAGGATCGCCAGCAAAACGACAACGGCCAGCACGCCGCCGCTGACCGCCGCCGGCAGATCGAACGCATAGCGCAAGGCATGGGCCACGGAGTTAGCCTGCACGGTATTGAAGATAAAACCATAGGCCAGCAGGAGGAGGATCGAAAACAGGACGCCCATCCAACGCATGCCGAGCCCGCGCGCCATGTACCAGGCCGGGCCGCCGCGAAACTGTCCGCGGCTATCGCGTTCTTTATACAGCTGAGCAAGGGAACATTCAGCAAAGCTGCTGGCCATGCCGAGCAGGGCGGAAACCCACATCCAGAATACGGCGCCGGGCCCACCGGCGGCGATCGCCAGCGTCACCCCGGCAAGATTGCCGCTGCCGACCCGGGCGGCAAGGCTGGTACAGAGCGCCTGAAAGGACGTTAAACCACCCGGCTGCGGGTGCAGGCTTTTTTTTAGACTGCGGCCGAATTTGCGCACATAACGAAACTGAATACCCCGGGTTTGCCAGCTAAACCAGATACCGGCGCCCAGTAGCAGATAAATCATCACTGAGCCCCAGAGTATTTCATTGATAAATGAGAGAAAATCAGGCATTAAACATCCTCTTGTCCATGCCGGCACGCCAGTGTAAGCGTTACCAATTAAGTGACAATCCTTTCGCTTTCAGCAAATTAATCTGCATAGTTTATCACACTCTGCGCTCTTCTCTCGTCGGCGGTTGCGCTGATCCGGCAGCGTGTTATCATCTGGGCAGACCGGTTACATCCCCTTAACTGCTGTTTAAGAGAAATATATCATGACGGATAAATTAACTTCTCTGCGTCAGTACACCACTGTCGTCGCTGACACCGGAGATATTGCGGCAATGAAGCTGTATCAGCCTCAGGATGCCACCACTAACCCTTCCCTGATTCTCGGCGCGGCTCAGATCCCTGAGTACCGTAAGCTGATTGACGACGCTGTCGCCTGGGCTCGTAGCCAGAGCAGCGATCGCGCGCAGCAGATCCTCGATGCTTCCGATAAGCTGGCGGTGAACATCGGTCTCGAAATTCTGAAACTGATCCCGGGCCGTATCTCCACCGAAGTGGACGCACGTCTCTCCTATGACACCGAAGCGTCTATCGCGAAAGCCAAGCGCATCATCAAGCTGTACAACGACGCGGGCATCAGCAACGATCGCATTCTGATCAAACTGGCCTCCACCTGGCAGGGCATTCGCGCCGCTGAACAGCTGGAAAAAGAAGGCATTAACTGTAACCTGACGCTGCTGTTCTCCTTCGCTCAGGCTCGCGCTTGCGCCGAAGCGGGCGTCTTCCTGATTTCGCCGTTCGTTGGCCGTATCCTCGACTGGTACAAAGCCAACACCGACAAGAAAGAGTACGCACCGGCAGAAGATCCGGGCGTAGTTTCCGTCAGCGAAATCTACGAGTATTACAAGCAGCACGGCTATGAAACCGTCGTGATGGGCGCAAGCTTCCGTAACGTTGGCGAAATTCTGGAACTGGCTGGCTGTGACCGCCTGACCATCGCCCCGGCGCTGCTGAAAGAGCTGTCCGAAAGCGAAGGCGCCGTTGAGCGTAAGCTGGTATATACCGGTGAAGTGAAAGCGCGTCCGGAGCGTATTACCGAATCTGAGTTCCTGTGGCAGCATAACCAGGATCCGATGGCGGTAGACAAACTGGCGGAAGGTATCCGTAAGTTTGCGATCGACCAGGAAAAACTGGAAAAAATGATCGACGAACTGCTGTAATCCCGCAGGTGGCCGACGCCCGTCGGCCACATTACACTGTCTGTCCCGCCTCCGGCAGTGTATCATTTCGTTTAACGCCACAGTTTGAACGGAATAACCATGAATACCTTACGAATCGGCTTAGTTTCCATTTCCGATCGCGCCTCCAGCGGCGTCTATCAGGACAAAGGCATCCCGGCACTGGAAGAGTGGCTGGCACGTGCCCTGACCACCCCTTTCGAGCTGCAAACCCGTCTGATTCCGGATGAGCAGGCCATCATTGAGCAAACGCTGTGCGAACTGGTTGACGAAATGGGGTGCCATCTGGTGCTGACCACCGGCGGAACCGGCCCTGCGCGTCGCGATGTGACGCCCGACGCAACGCTGGCGATCGCCGATCGCGAGATGCCGGGCTTCGGCGAGCAAATGCGCCAGGTTAGCCTACACTTTGTGCCGACGGCTATCCTTTCCCGGCAGGTCGGTGTGATCCGCAAGCAGGCGCTGATCCTCAACCTTCCCGGGCAACCGAAAGCAATTCAGGAGACTCTGGAAGGGGTGAAAGATGCTGACGGCAACGTGCTGGTGCACGGTATTTTCGCAAGTGTACCTTATTGTGTACAGTTGCTTGAAGGGCCTTATGTGGAAACCGATGGCCGTGTAGTAGAAGCTTTTCGTCCCAAGAGTGCCAGACGCGAAACTTTATCCTGAATTTGATGCATTTTTGATATAACCTGCATCGCTAATGGTGTGCCGTTTTATTTACGATATAGTGATTTTTACTTTACACACTATAAAACACGCTGCACACCTCAGGATGAAATTGCGTTATGTCATATGTAAACCGACCGCTCAACCGCCAGGATTATAAAACGCTGACGCTGGCCGCCCTGGGCGGCGCGCTGGAGTTTTATGACTTTATCATTTTCGTTTTCTTCGCCGCTGTCGTCGGCGAGCTCTTCTTCCCTGCGGATATTCCCGAATGGCTGCGCCAGGTGCAAACTTTTGGCATTTTCGCCGCCGGTTACCTGGCGCGTCCGCTGGGGGGCATCATCATGGCCCACTTTGGCGATCTGGTGGGGCGCAAGAAAATGTTCACCCTCAGCATCCTGCTGATGGCGCTGCCAACCCTGGCGATCGGTCTGTTACCGACCTATAGCTCGGTAGGTATCATCGCCCCGCTGCTATTGCTGCTGATGCGTATTCTGCAGGGAGCGGCGATCGGCGGTGAAGTTCCAGGCGCCTGGGTGTTTGTCGCTGAGCATGTCCCGGAAAAACGCATTGGTATCGCCTGCGGCACGCTGACGGCCGGCCTGACGGTTGGCATTCTGCTGGGGTCGGTGGTGGCCACGCTTATCAATACCAGTCTGACGCCGCAGGGGATCCACGACGGCGGCTGGCGGATCCCCTTCCTGCTGGGCGGCGTATTTGGTCTGATAGCGATGTATCTGCGCCGCTGGCTGCAGGAGACGCCGATTTTTCTTGAGATGCAGCAGCGCAAAGCGCTGGCGCAGGAGCTGCCGGTAAAAGCGGTGGCGCTCAAGCACCAGAAGGCGGTGGTGATCTCTATGCTGCTGACCTGGCTGCTGTCGGCTGGCGTGGTGGTGGTGATCCTGATGTCGCCGGTCTGGCTGCAGAAGCACTATGGTTTTGCGCCGGCCATTACCCTGCAGGCCAACAGCATCGCCACCATTATGTTGTGCATCGGCTGTCTGCTCGCCGGGCTGGCGGCGGACCGCTTCGGCGCCAGCCGCACTTTTATCGTCGGCAGCCTGCTGCTGGCGGTTGCCAGCTGGGCATTTTACCATCTTGCCGGCGCCAGCCCGCAGCGGCTGTTTCTGCTCTACGGTACGGTGGGGCTTTGCGTCGGCGTGGTGGGGGCGGTGCCCTATGTGATGGTGCGGGCCTTCCCGGCGGAAGTACGCTTCACCGGCATCTCTTTCTCCTACAACCTGTCGTACGCGATCTTTGGCGGCCTGACGCCGATTGCGGTCACCATGCTGATGGGGGTGTCGCCGATGGCGCCGGCCTGGTATGTGCTGGCCCTGTCGCTGATGGGGCTGGGATTAGGTATCTGGCTGCGTCAGGAGCTGACGGCGCCGACGGGGATGCCGGAAGGGGAGCTGCAGCGTTAACGATGGCTAGCTGATGCTGATAATGACCTGCCGCCGCCCTGTGACCGGACGGCGGCGGAAGATTAGCGCGGTTCGCCGATCGGCAGCACGGTGCGGCCGAACTGTTCGTTCAGCACTTCACCCATCGCCAGGTAAATAGCGCTGGCACCACAAATCAGGCCGACCCAGCCGGCTACCTTCACAATGCCTTCGTTATCGGCCAAATGGCCAATCGCCAGCAGCGCGAACAGTACGGTCAGGCTCAGGAAGACAAACTGCAGCATACGGGCTGCCTTCAGGGTGCCAAAGAACATAAACAGAGTAAAGACGCCCCACAGGCCGAGGTACATACCGAGGAAGTGCGCGTTTGGCGCGTCTGCCAGGCCCATTTTCGGCATCAGAAGAATCGCCACCAGCGTCAGCCAGAAGCTGCCGTAGGAGGTAAAAGCGGTTAAGCCAAAAGTGTTGCCTTTTTTGTATTCCAGCAGGCCGGCAAAAATTTGCGCAATGCCGCCGTAAAAAATCCCCATCGCCAGGATAGCTACATCGAATGCGAACAGGCCGCTATTCGCCAGGTTAAGCAGAATAGTGGTCATGCCGAAGCCCATAAGGCCCAGCGGTGCCGGATTAGCCAACTTAGTGTTGCCCATAATTCCTCAAAATTATCATTAAAAGGGAAGCATTACCCCGCGACTTGGCGGCGGGGCGCGGCATAATAATGAGGCGCTGAAGGGCTGTCTATGATCTGGCGGGGTATTTTTCACCAATTTCCGCGGTGTCTGACGGCGGCTGGAGCATTTGCCGTAAACAGGCAATATGCAGGACCGCGGGGATGGTGACCCGGTAGGCGCTGCCGCTCACCGCTTTCACGCTGTTCAGCGCGGCGCCGAGCGGTCCGCCCAGCCCGGCGCCGCGCACCAGGCCATGACCGATGACGCTCACCGCGGCGTGCGTGCGCAGGATGGCGGTTAAGCGTTCGTCCAGCAACAAAGTGACGCCTTCGCTTAGCTTGCGATGCCTCAGCAGATGAGCCATCAGGCTGTCCAGCTCATGGCTCCGGCACTCCACCGCGGCGAGAAACTGCGCTTTTTGCTCCGCGTTCAGTTTATTCCAGCTGTGCTGCAGAAAATGCGCCAGCAACTGCTGCTCGATCTGCGGCGTCGACAGCTGTTTGTCGACCTTCGCTTTCAGTCGTTTACATACATCCAGCAGGATCGCGCGATAAAATTTGCCATGGCGGCGCAGCGTGTTGGCGATGCTATCGCCGCCAAAATGCTGTAGCTCACCGGCGATTAGCTGCCAGTTGCGGCGATAACGCTCCGGGTGCCCCTCCATCGCTAAAAATGTCTCGTTGCGCAGGAGCGTGCTGGAGAGACGGGGTTTGCCATTTTCCCCGTGGGTCAGAATGCGGGTAAAGGCTTCCAGATGCGCCTCGCTGCACTCAGGCAGAAAGGCGAGATCGTCATCCTCCAGGTAATTAATATGCATAACGTTTTCTCTCGGGCAGGGGCGACGTTAGTCATCGCCGATAATTTTCAGTGATGCCATATCTGAGGAGTGCACCGTGTGGCCGGAGAAGGCGATTTTCTTCACGCAACGTTTGTTGTCGTTATCGCTATTGATGTTGATCCAGCCGGTGGTGCTGCCCTCTTTGATCCCGGCGGGGACGTTCAGCGTGTGGCTGGCGCCGCGGCTGGCCTTAAAGTAGACCGTCGCCCCGGAGAGTTGTACATCGCCGCGGTCGGCGCTGAGCTGAATGCGTTTGACCACCCGGCAGACGGGAAGCGTCAGCGTCAGGTCGTTGGTTTCATTGCGCGGCATAGCTATCACGCCGAGAATTTTATGGTCGTTAGCGGCCGCCGAGGTGATAAATGACACGCCGAGGATAAGCCCTACGGAAAGCCGGTATAGCGATTTCATTAATTTGTCCCCTGAATAAGCGAAGTGCGATGGCGGGGGAGTTTATCACTGCGAAAACGGGGCTTTTAGCGCGCAAGTATTGCGGGTTATGTCAATGATATTATGAATGTATTTCCTATTTTAATCCGTTTTTTGTATGTATATTTCGCCGTCGTTTTTGCCATCCAACAACCTTGTTCGGCAAGTCATCCGTAACCCTGTGCGAATCCGAGGCAAAAAATTTTTATGCTTGCCCCTTGATGCCGGAGTGGGCGACCCCATCTTGTAGTCAACCGCAGTGAAGAACCTGAAAAAAAATGATGTCTGGGCAGTTGAAACCGCACGTTTCGCCCTTATTACAGGTTCACAACCACATGTTGATCGAATTTTTAGTGGAGACGTTTAGATGGGTAAAATTATTGGTATCGACCTGGGTACTACCAACTCTTGTGTAGCGATTATGGATGGCACTACTGCACGCGTGCTGGAGAACGCCGAAGGCGATCGCACCACGCCTTCTATCATTGCCTATACCCAGGATGGTGAAACTCTGGTTGGTCAGCCGGCTAAACGTCAGGCAGTGACAAACCCGCAAAACACCCTGTTTGCGATTAAACGCCTGATTGGCCGCCGCTTCCAGGACGAAGAAGTTCAGCGTGACGTTTCTATCATGCCATACAAAATTGTTGCCGCAGACAATGGCGACGCATGGCTGGATGTGAAAGGCACCAAAACTGCACCGCCGCAGATCTCTGCTGAAGTGCTGAAGAAAATGAAGAAAACGGCTGAAGATTACCTGGGTGAACCGGTAACTGAAGCGGTTATCACCGTACCGGCTTACTTCAACGATGCGCAGCGTCAGGCAACCAAAGATGCCGGCCGTATCGCCGGTCTGGAAGTCAAACGTATCATCAACGAACCAACCGCGGCCGCGCTGGCTTACGGTCTGGATAAAGAAGTGGGCAACCGTACTATCGCGGTTTACGACCTCGGTGGTGGTACTTTCGATATCTCGATTATCGAAATCGACGAAGTTGATGGCGAAAAAACCTTTGAAGTTCTGGCGACCAACGGTGATACCCACCTGGGCGGCGAAGACTTCGATACTCGTCTGATCAACTACCTCGTTGATGAGTTCAAGAAAGATCAGGGCATTGACCTGCGCAACGACCCGCTGGCCATGCAGCGCCTGAAAGAAGCCGCTGAGAAAGCGAAGATTGAACTGTCTTCTGCTCAGCAGACCGACGTTAACCTGCCGTACATCACTGCAGACGCGACCGGTCCGAAACACATGAACATCAAAGTGACTCGCGCGAAACTGGAAAGCCTGGTAGAAGACCTGGTTAACCGTTCCATCGAGCCGCTGAAAGTCGCTCTGCAGGATGCCGGTCTGTCCGTTTCCGATATCAACGACGTGATCCTCGTTGGTGGTCAGACTCGTATGCCGATGGTGCAGAAGAAAGTGGCCGAGTTCTTTGGTAAAGAACCGCGTAAAGACGTTAACCCGGATGAAGCCGTGGCGATCGGTGCTGCCGTTCAGGGCGGTGTACTGACTGGCGATGTGAAAGACGTTCTGCTGCTCGACGTAACCCCGCTGTCGCTGGGTATCGAAACCATGGGCGGCGTGATGACTGCGCTTATCAGCAAAAACACCACCATCCCGACCAAGCACAGCCAGGTGTTCTCTACCGCTGAAGACAACCAGTCTGCGGTAACCATCCATGTGCTGCAGGGTGAGCGTAAACGCGCGTCTGATAACAAATCTCTGGGTCAGTTCAACCTGGATGGTATTAACCCGGCGCCGCGCGGCATGCCGCAGATCGAAGTGACCTTCGACATCGATGCTGACGGTATCCTGCACGTCTCCGCGAAAGACAAAAACAGCGGTAAAGAGCAGAAGATCACCATCAAAGCGTCTTCCGGTCTGAATGAAGAAGAAATTCAGAAAATGGTTCGCGAAGCAGAAGCTAACGCCGAATCTGACCGTAAGTTCGAAGAGCTGGTACAGACCCGCAACCAGGGCGACCATCTGCTGCACAGCACTCGTAAGCAGGTTGAAGAAGCAGGCGATAAACTGCCGGCTGACGACAAAACTGCCATTGAGTCTGCGCTGACCGCGCTGGAATCTTCTCTGAAAGGCGAAGACAAAGCGGATATCGAAGCGAAAATGCAGGCGCTGGCGCAGGCTTCTCAGAAGCTGATGGAAATTGCTCAGCAGCAGCACGCTCAGCAGCAGGCGGGTTCCGCTGACGCTCAGGCGAGCAACGCGAAAGACGACGATGTTGTCGACGCTGAGTTCGAAGAAGTGAAAGATAAAAAATAATCGCCCTTTGAACGGGTAAAACACTGGCACGGGCGAAGAGGTTTCCTCTCCGCCCGTGCACGCATGTTAAGGGGCTGAAAAACACCGATGGCAAAGCAAGATTACTACGAGATTTTAGGCGTTTCCAAAACAGCGGAAGAGCGTGAAATCAAAAAGGCTTATAAGCGCCTGGCCATGAAATATCACCCGGACCGCAACCAGGGTGATAAAGAGGCTGAAGCCAAATTTAAAGAAATCAAAGAAGCGTATGAAATCCTGACTGATGCCCAGAAGCGTGCGGCCTACGATCAGTACGGCCACGCGGCCTTCGAACAGGGCGGCATGGGCGGCGGCGGCGGTTTTGGCGGCGGTGCCGACTTCAGCGATATCTTTGGCGATGTTTTCGGCGATATCTTTGGCGGCGGACGTGGTCGTCAGCGCGCGGCACGCGGCGCCGATCTCCGTTACAACATGGAGCTGACGCTGGAAGAAGCGGTGCGCGGCGTCACTAAAGAGATCCGTATTCCGACGCTGGAAGAGTGCGACGTCTGCCACGGCAGCGGCGCCAAGGCCGGCAGCAAACCGCAGACCTGTCCGACCTGTCATGGCGCGGGCCAGGTGCAGATGCGCCAGGGCTTTTTTGCGGTACAGCAGACCTGTCCGCACTGCCAGGGACGCGGTACGCTAATTAAAGATCCGTGCAATAAATGTCATGGCCATGGCCGCGTAGAAAAAACCAAAACCCTGTCGGTTAAAATTCCGGCGGGCGTGGATACCGGTGACCGGATCCGTCTGGCGGGCGAAGGCGAGGCCGGCGAACATGGCGCGCCGGCAGGCGATCTGTACGTTCAGGTTCAGGTGAAGCAGCACGCTATCTTTGAGCGTGAAGGCAATAACCTGTACTGCGAAGTTCCGATCAACTTCACCATGGCGGCGCTGGGCGGTGAGATCGAGGTCCCAACGCTCGACGGCCGCGTGAACCTGAAAATTCCAGGTGAAACCCAGACCGGCAAGCTGTTCCGCATGCGTGGAAAAGGCGTGAAATCCGTTCGCGGCGGCGCGCAGGGCGATCTGCTGTGCCGCGTAGTGGTGGAGACGCCGGTGGGGCTGAATGAGAAGCAGAAGCAGCTGCTGAAAGAGCTGCAGGAGAGCTTCGGCGGTCCGACCGGGGAAAACAACAGCCCGCGTTCGAAAAGCTTCTTTGACGGCGTGAAGAAGTTCTTCGACGACCTGACCCGCTAATTCCACCTTTGTTGATATCCGGCCCGAGCCTTTGCTGCCCGGGCTTTTTTTCGCCTTACAACTCCCCTTTGACTCGTAAAAAGCGAATATTAGCGCAACTTAAATCTGATTTTTTCGAGTTATCAGTATGTGTATTATGCTTTTATCGAGTTATTCACCAACAGGATGAAAGTAAAAGTGAAACATCTGCAACGATTCTTTAGTAGCGATGCTTCCGGCGGCATTGTCTTAATTATCGCCGCCGCGCTGGCGATGGTGATGGCCAATACCAGCGTGACCAGCGGTCTGTATCACTCCTTCCTTGAGACGCCAGTACAGCTGCGTGTGGGCGCGCTGGAGATCAACAAGAACATGCTGTTATGGATCAATGATGCCCTGATGGCGGTGTTCTTTTTGCTGATTGGCCTGGAGGTCAAGCGCGAGTTGATTCAGGGCTCGCTGGCGAGCCGCCGTCAGGCGGTCTTCCCGGTGATAGCCGCGCTGGGCGGGATGATCGTCCCGGCGCTGGTCTACCTGGCCTTTAACGCCCAGGATCCTGTCGCCAGAGAGGGATGGGCGATCCCGGCGGCGACGGATATTGCCTTTGCCCTCGGCGTGCTGGCGCTGTTAGGTAGCCGGGTCCCGACGGCGCTGAAGATTTTCCTGATGGCACTGGCGATTATTGATGACCTCGGGGCTATCGTGATTATCGCGCTGTTTTATACCCACGACCTGTCCATGCTCTCGCTGGGCGTGGCGGCGGCGGCGATCGCGGTGCTGGTGGCCCTGAATCTGAGCGGCGTGCGGCGTACCGGGATCTATATTCTGGTTGGCGCGGTGCTGTGGACGGCGGTGCTGAAGTCTGGCGTTCACGCGACCCTTGCCGGGGTGATTGTCGGCTTTATGATCCCGCTCGAGGAAAAGCATGGCAAGTCGCCGGCCAAAGCGCTTGAGCATGTCCTGCACCCGTGGGTGGCGTTTATGATCCTGCCGCTGTTTGCCTTCGCGAACGCGGGGGTCTCACTGCAGGGGGTCACCCTTGCCGGGCTGACGTCGCTCCTGCCGCTGGGCATTATGGCTGGCCTGTTTATCGGTAAGCCGCTGGGGATTAGCCTGTTCTGCTGGCTGGCCCTGAAGCTGAAGTGGGCTTCGCTGCCGGAGGGAACCACCTGCAAGCAAATTATGGCGGTGGGGATCCTGTGCGGGATTGGCTTTACGATGTCGATTTTCATCGCCACCCTGGCCTTTGGCAGCGTGGATCCCGCGTTGATCAACTGGGCCAAGCTTGGCATTCTGATCGGCTCAGTGCTATCAGCGGTCGTCGGCTACCTCATACTGCGTCAGCGCGTGACGGATACTCGCCTCGCGGTATAACCTTTCTGCAGGAGAGCCCGCCAGGCTCTCCTGGACATTATCAGGGAGAGAAGCATGTCACATATTAACTACAATCATCTGTACTACTTCTGGCACGTGTATAAAGAAGGGTCCGTCGTGGGCGCGGCGGAGGCGCTGTTTCTGACGCCGCAGACCATTACCGGGCAGATCAAAGCCCTGGAGGAGCGCCTGCAGGGAAAATTATTTAAGCGAAAGGGAAGGGGGCTTGAGCCGAGCGAGCTGGGGGAGCTGGTTTTTCGCTATGCCGACCGGATGTTTACCCTCAGCCAGGAGATGCTCGACATCGTCAACTATCGCAAAGAGTCGAACCTGCTGTTTGACGTCGGCGTGGCCGATGCGCTCTCGAAACGGCTGGTCAGCGGCGTGCTGGATGCCGCCGTCGTTGAGAGCGAGCAGATTCATCTGCGCTGTTTTGAATCCACTCATGAGCTGCTGCTGGAGCAGCTGAGCCAGCATAAGCTCGACATGATTATCTCTGACTGCCCGATCGACTCGACGCAGCAGGAAGGGCTATTTTCGGTGAAGATCGGCGAGTGCAGCGTCAGCTTCTGGTGCATGAATCCGGCGCCGACGAAGCCGTTCCCGGCCTGCCTCGAAGAGCGGCGGCTGCTGATCCCCGGCCGGCGATCGATGCTGGGACGTAAGCTGCTGAACTGGATTAACGTGCAGGGCCTGAAGGTGGAGATCCT
The DNA here is from genome assembly GCF_018223905.1 of Klebsiella sp. 28. NCBI lineage: Bacteria > Pseudomonadati > Pseudomonadota > Gammaproteobacteria > Enterobacterales > Enterobacteriaceae > Klebsiella > Klebsiella sp. 28. The sequence continues at coordinate 38,431 of NZ_JAGRQY010000021.1, read as the reverse complement.
CGGCGAGTTTGACGACGCGGCGCTCATGAAAGCCTTCGGCGCCGCACATAATGCGATATTTGTCGCGCCGACGCTCTACGCGCATGATTTCTACCATGATGAATCGATTGTCGAAATTGGCCGTATGGATAGCGTGATGGAGGAGTATCACGCTATTTTCGCTGAACGAATGATTCAGCACCCGGCGGTACAGCGTATCTGTAATCGCGATTATTCGTCGCTGTTCACCGAACCCCGATAGCCGGAAGGCGTGGGCTGGCGTGGCTCAGATCGCGCCAGCGTGCGCTACCGGGGGAAGATGATAGGCATAAAAAAACCCGCTTTCGCGGGTTTCTTTAACAAAGTTCAGCAAGCAGGCGATTAAGCCAGTTTGTTGATCTGTGCAGTCAGGTTTGCTTTATGACGCGCAGCTTTGTTTTTGTGGATCAGACCTTTAGCAGCCTGACGGTCCACGATCGGTTGCATTTCGTTAAATGCTTTCTGTGCAGCAGCTTTGTCGCCAGCTTCGATAGCTGCGTATACTTTCTTGATGAAAGTACGCATCATAGAGCGACGGCTTGCGTTGTGCTTGCGAGCCTTTTCAGACTGAACGGCGCGCTTCTTAGCTGATTTGATATTAGCCAAGGTCCAACTCCCAAATGTGTTCTATATGGACAATTCAAAGGCCGAGGAATATGCCCGTTTAGCCTTCTTTTGTCAATGGATTTGTGCAAATAAGCGCCGTTTAACACCACAGCGCTTCATTACGTAGTGATGGCGCAAGATTCTACCAGCTTGTTGCAGGCGAATACAGCTTTTCCACCATAAAAATCGCCGGGCGCGGCCAGTTTTCCCGCTTTCTCGCGCTGAGTGAATGAATTCCTGAGAACTTTCGTCGCCGAGGTGCAATCGCTGGTTAACGTTGACAGTTGTACAAGGTATACTCGGACGATTTTCACTGTTTTGAGCCAGACATGAAGCTGATACGCGGCATACATAATCTCAGTCAGGCCCCGCACGGGTGCGTGCTGACCATTGGTAATTTCGACGGCGTGCATCGTGGGCATCAGGCGCTGCTGCAGCGGTTGCGCGAAGAGGGCCGCCAGCGCGGTTTACCGGTCGTGGTGATGATTTTTGAACCCCAGCCGCTGGAGCTCTTTGCCGCTGATAAAGCCCCGGCGCGATTGACCCGCCTGCGTGAAAAGCTGGGCTATCTGGCTGAAAGCGGGGTTGACTATGTATTGTGCGTTCGCTTTGACCGCCGGTTCGCCGCGCTAACCGCGCAGGATTTTATCAGTGAACTGCTGGTGCGTCGCCTGGGCGTGCAGTTCCTCGCCGTTGGTGACGATTTCCGCTTTGGCGCTGGTCGCCAGGGGGATTTCTTGTTATTACAAAAGGCGGGGGCGGAATATGGCTTCGACGTCACCAGTACCCAAACCTTCTGCGAAGGCGGGGTGCGAATCAGCAGCACGGCGGTACGCCAGGCGCTGGCCGATGACGATCTCCTGCTGGCGGAGACGCTGCTCGGCCATCCGTTTAGCATCTCCGGACGCGTCGTGCATGGTGATGAACTAGGCCGAACCATAGGTTTTCCGACGGCGAACTTACCGCTGCGTCGTCAGGTTTCCCCGGTTAAAGGGGTCTATGCGGTAGAAGTGACAGGGCTGGGCGACAAACCGATAGCGGGCGTCGCCAATATTGGCACCCGTCCAACGGTTGCGGGCGTGCGTCAGCAGCTCGAAGTACATCTGTTGGACGTTGTAATGGACCTCTACGGTCGCCATATCAATGTAATACTGCGTAAAAAGATACGTAACGAGCAGCGGTTTGCGTCGCTGGACGAGCTGAAGGCGCAAATCGCACGTGATGAGTTAACGGCCCGCGAATTATTTGGGCTGACCAGCCAGGCCTGAGCCACTGGTGTTTATCAAACCGAAATACGGAACCGAGAATCTGATGAGTGACTATAAATCGACCCTGAATTTGCCGGAAACAGGGTTCCCTATGCGTGGCGACCTCGCCAAACGCGAACCGGGAATGCTGGCGCGTTGGACCGATGATGACCTGTACGGCATCATTCGTGCAGCCAAAAAAGGCAAAAAAACCTTCATTCTGCATGATGGCCCTCCTTATGCGAATGGCAGCATTCATATTGGTCACTCGGTAAACAAGATTCTGAAAGACATTATCGTTAAGTCCAAAGGACTGACGGGCTATGACTCGCCTTACGTTCCGGGCTGGGACTGCCACGGTCTGCCGATCGAGCTGAAAGTGGAGCAGGAATACGGCAAGCCGGGTGAGAAATTTACCGCTGCCGAATTCCGCGCTAAGTGCCGCGAATATGCCGCCGAGCAGATCGATGGCCAGCGTAAAGACTTTATCCGTCTCGGCGTGCTGGGCGACTGGTCGCATCCGTACCTGACCATGGACTTCAAAACCGAAGCCAACATCATCCGCGCGCTGGGCAAAATCATCGGTAATGGCCACCTGCATAAAGGCGCCAAACCGGTGCACTGGTGCGTAGACTGCCGTTCCGCGCTGGCGGAAGCGGAAGTGGAGTATTACGACAAAACCTCTCCGTCTATCGATGTCGCGTTCCACGCGGTAGACAAAGCCGCGGTACTGGCGAAATTCGGCGTAGCCGACGTCAACGGTCCGGTGTCGCTGGTTATCTGGACCACCACGCCGTGGACCCTGCCGGCCAACCGCGCTATCTCTCTGTCTCCTGAGTTCGACTATGCGCTGGTGCAGGTTGACGGCCAGGCGCTGATCCTGGCGAAAGACCTGGTTGAGAGCGTAATGAAGCGCGTTGGCGCGACGGACTACACTATTCTGGCGGCGGTACAAGGTTCTGAGCTTGAGCTGATGCGCTTTAAGCATCCGTTCCTCGATTTCGACGTGCCGGCGATCCTTGGCGACCACGTGACGCTGGATGCCGGTACCGGTGCGGTGCATACCGCTGGCGGCCACGGTCCGGACGACTACACCATCAGCCAGAAATACGGTCTGGAAATCGCCAACCCGGTTGGCCCGGACGGCGCTTACCTGCCAGGTACCTGGCCGTCCCTGGACGGCATTAATGTTTTCAAAGCCAATGACATCATCGTTGAGATGCTGCGTGAGCGTGGCGCGCTGTTACACGTTGAGAAACTGCAGCACAGCTATCCATGCTGCTGGCGCCACAAGTCGCCGATCATCTTCCGCGCCACTCCGCAGTGGTTCGTGAGCATGGATCAGAAAGGCCTGCGCGCGCAGTCGCTGAAAGAGATCAAAGGCGTGCAGTGGATCCCGGACTGGGGCCAGGCGCGTATCGAATCGATGGTCGCTAACCGCCCTGACTGGTGTATCTCCCGTCAGCGCACCTGGGGCGTGCCGATGTCGCTGTTCGTGCATAAAGAAACCCACGAACTGCACCCGCGTACCCTTGAGCTGATGGAAGAAGTGGCAAAACGCGTTGAAGTTGACGGCATCCAGGCGTGGTGGGATCTCGATTCCCGCGACATTCTTGGCGATGACGCCGACAGCTATGAGAAAGTGCCGGATACCCTCGACGTCTGGTTTGACTCCGGGTCGACCCACTCTTCCGTGGTTGACGTGCGTCCGGAATTCGCCGGTCACGCCGCCGATATGTATCTGGAAGGTTCTGACCAGCATCGCGGCTGGTTCATGTCCTCGCTGATGATTTCCACGGCGATGAAAGGCAAAGCGCCATATCGCCAGGTACTGACCCACGGCTTCACCGTCGACGGTCAGGGCCGCAAAATGTCCAAGTCTATCGGCAACACCGTTAGCCCGCAGGACGTGATGAACAAGCTCGGCGCCGATATCCTGCGCCTGTGGGTGGCTTCCACCGACTACACCGGCGAAATGGCGGTCTCTGACGAGATCCTCAAACGCGCCGCCGACAGCTATCGTCGTATCCGTAATACCGCGCGCTTCCTGCTGGCGAACCTTAACGGTTTCGATCCGGCGAAAGACATGGTTAAACCGGAAGAGATGGTGGTGCTGGACCGCTGGGCGGTCGGCTGCGCGCAGGCGGCACAGGAAGATATCCTGAAAGCCTACGAATCCTACGACTTCCATGAAGTGGTGCAGCGCCTGATGCGCTTCTGCTCCATCGAGATGGGCTCGTTCTACCTCGACATCATCAAAGACCGCCAGTACACCGCCAAGGCGGACAGCGTGGCGCGTCGCAGCTGCCAGACCGCGCTGTTCCATATCGTGGAAGCGCTGGTGCGCTGGATGGCGCCGATCATGTCCTTCACCGCAGATGAAATCTGGGGCTATCTGCCGGGCGAGCGTGAGAAATATGTCTTCACCGGCGAGTGGTATGAAGGTCTGTTCGGCCTGGCCGACGACGAAGCGATGAACGACGATTTCTGGGACGAGCTGCTGAAGGTGCGTGGCGAAGTCAACAAGGTGATCGAGCAGGCGCGTGCGGATAAGAAAGTCGGCGGCTCGCTGGAAGCGGCAGTCACGCTGTATGCTGATGCCGATCTGGCGGCTAAGCTCAATGCGCTGGGCGATGAATTGCGATTTGTCCTGTTGACCTCCGGGGCGAACGTCGCAGACTATGCGAGCGCGTCCGCTGATGCGCAGCAAAGCGAACTGCTCAAAGGGTTGAAAGTCGCATTGAGTAAAGCTGAAGGTGAGAAATGCCCGCGCTGCTGGCATTACACCACCGATATCGGCAAGGTGGCGGAACACGCGGAAATCTGCGGACGCTGTGTGAGCAACGTCGCCGGTGACGGCGAGCAACGTAAATTCGCCTGATGAGTAAATCGATCTGTTCAACGGGGCTACGCTGGCTGTGGGTGGTCGTAGCCGTGCTGATTATCGATCTGGGCAGCAAATTCCTGATCCTCCAGAACTTCGCTCTGGGGGAGACGGTTCCGCTGTTCCCGTCGCTTAATCTGCATTATGCCCGCAACTATGGCGCGGCCTTTAGCTTTCTCGCCGACAGCGGCGGCTGGCAGCGCTGGTTCTTTTCCGGGATCGCGATCGGCATTTGCGTAGTGCTGACGGTGCTGATGTACCGTTCGAAGGCGACGCAAAAGCTGAACAATATTGCCTACGCGCTGATTATCGGCGGCGCGCTGGGCAACTTGTTCGATCGCCTGTGGCATGGCTTTGTGGTCGATATGATCGACTTCTACGTCGGCGACTGGCATTTTGCCACCTTCAACCTCGCCGATAGCGCGATCTGCATCGGCGCAGCGCTGATTGTGCTGGAAGGCTTCCTGCCGAAACCGACTGTGAAAGAGCAGGCGTAAATCTCAATGCCGGGTGACGTGACGCTTACCCGGCCTACAGAATTTTTGGCCCCCGTAGGCCCGGTAAGCGTAATGCCGCCGGGCACCGGGTGACCTAAACAAGCGAGCAATTTGCATGTCTAAATCCGTACAGAGCAACAGCGCGGTACTGGTGCACTTCACTCTGAAACTGGACGACGGCTCCACTGCCGAGTCCACCCGCAGCAACGGCAAACCGGCGCTGTTTCGCCTCGGCGACACCTCTTTGTCTGAAGGGCTGGAGCAACAGCTTCTCGGTTTGAAAGAGGGGGAGAAAAAGGCCTTTTCGCTGGAGCCTGACGCCGCCTTTGGCGTACCCAGCCCGGACCTGATTCAGTATTTCTCTCGCCGCGAGTTTATCGACGCTGGCGAGCCGGAGATCGGCGCGATTATGCTCTTTACCGCAATGGATGGCAGCGAAATGCCTGGCGTGATCCGCGAAGTGAACGGCGATTCCATCACCGTTGACTTCAACCATCCGCTGGCCGGGCGCACTGTTCATTTTGATATTGAAGTGCTGGAGATCGATCCGGCGCTGGAGGAGTAACATGCAGATCCTGTTGGCTAACCCGCGCGGTTTTTGCGCTGGCGTTGACCGCGCTATCAGCATTGTAGAAAACGCGCTGACGCTGTATGGCGCACCGATCTATGTTCGTCATGAAGTGGTGCACAACCGCTATGTGGTGGATAGCCTGCGCAAGCGTGGCGCCATTTTTATCGAACAGATCAGCGAAGTGCCGGACGGCGCGATCCTGATTTTCTCCGCCCACGGCGTGTCGCAGGCGGTACGCAACGAAGCGAAGAGCCGCGACCTGACGGTGTTCGATGCCACCTGTCCGCTGGTGACCAAAGTCCATATGGAAGTCGCCCGCGCCAGCCGCCGCGGCGAAGAGTCGATTCTGATTGGCCATGCCGGCCATCCGGAAGTCGAAGGCACCATGGGACAGTACAACAACCCGCAAGGGGGGATGTACCTGGTCGAGTCGCCGGAAGACGTGCTGAAGCTGGAAGTGAAAAATGACGCCCGGCTGTCGTTTATGACCCAGACCACGCTCTCCGTCGACGATACCTCGGATGTGATTGACGCCCTGCGCGCGCGTTTTCCGAAAATCGTCGGCCCGCGCAAAGACGACATTTGCTATGCCACCACTAACCGTCAGGAAGCCGTGCGCGCGCTGGCGGAGCAGGCTGACGTAGTGCTGGTGGTCGGGTCGAAAAACTCCTCCAACTCTAACCGCCTCGCCGAGCTGGCGCAGCGGATGGGTAAGGCGGCTTACCTGATTGACGACGCCTCCGATATCCAGGAAGCGTGGGTCAAGGATGCGGCCTGCGTCGGCGTGACGGCGGGCGCGTCGGCGCCGGATATTCTGGTGCAGAACGTCATTACCCGCCTGCAGGAGCTGGGCGGCGGCGAAGCCGTGCCGCTGGAAGGCCGGGAAGAGAATATCGTCTTTGAAGTGCCGAAAGAGCTGCGTGTGGATGTCCGTGAAGTAGAGTAAGTTCTTTCCTCCAGCAGTATGAGAAGATGCCAGACTTAACGTCTGGCATTTTTTTAGGGAGAAACCATGCGCTTACCAATCATTCTTGATACCGATCCGGGCATCGACGATGCCGCCGCCATTGCCGCGGCGCTGTTCGCGCCTGAGCTGGATCTGCAGTTGATGACCACCGTAGCGGGCAATGTCTCGGTGGAGAAGACGACCCGTAACGCGCTGCAATTGCTGCATTTCTGGAATGCCGATGTACCGCTGGCGCAGGGGGCGTCGATGCCGCTGGTGCGTCCGTTGCGCGACGCCGCCTCGGTGCATGGCGAATCCGGCATGGAGGGGTATGACTTTGTTGAGCATCAACGTCAACCGCTGGCGAAGCCGGCCTTCCAGGCGATCCGTGATGCGCTTATGCATGCTGCCGAGCCGATCACCCTGGTGGCGATTGGCCCGCTGACCAATATAGCGCTGCTGCTGACCCAGTACCCGGAATGCGTGTTTAATATTCGCCGGCTGGTGATCATGGGCGGCTCGGCGGGCCGCGGCAACTTCACGCCGAATGCGGAATTCAATATCGCTATCGACCCGGAAGCCGCCGCGAAAGTGTTCCATAGTGGGCTGGAGATTGTGATGTGCGGGCTGGACGTCACCAACCGGGCGCTGCTGGCGGCGGATTATCTGGCGACGCTGCCGACGCTGAACCAGACCGGTAAAATGCTCCATGCGCTGTTTAGCCACTATCGCAGCGGCAGCATGAGCAGTGGTCTGCGCATGCACGACTTGTGCGCTATTGCGTGGCTGGCCCGCCCGGAACTGTTCACTCTCCAGCCGTGCTTTGTGGCGGTGGAGACGCAGGGGACCTGGACCGCCGGCACCACGGTGGTGGATATCGAAGGACGACTGGGCCAGCCGGCGAACGCCCAGGTGGCGCTGGATATCGACGTCGAAGGGTTTCAGCGCTGGGCGGCGGAGGTGATTGCCCTGGCGCCGTGATATATCACTCGATTTTCAAGGAGAGAAGCAATGACCTATGGACAGGCGTATTTGAGCGGCTGGAAAGAGACCTTTAACTTTAGCGGACGCGCCAGTCGACGGCAGTTCTGGACGTTTTTTCTCACCAATGTATTGATCGCCACCGCGCCGCTGGCGGCCTGGTGTCTGGCAACCAGCGTTAACCCTCAATACGGCATCCTCAGTTTTGTTGTCATTCCCTTTGCCGCTCTCTGGCTGCTGTTGATGGCGATCCCCCTGCTGGCTGTAGGCTGCCGGCGGATGCATGATATCGGCCGCTCCGGGATCTGGTTTGTGTTGGGGGTTATCATTCCGTGGTTTGCAATTATTTCGCTGGCTCTGTGCTGCCTGCGCTCAGCGCCGGCACCGTCTCGCTGAGATAATCGATCATCGCCCGCATCCTGGCGGGCATATGCTTATCTCCCGCCCACAGCAGCCACAGATCGCCGGAGTAGCTGCTGATAAATTCCCACTCGGGCAGCACCTGCACGATGTCGCCGTTCGCCAGCGCCTCACGGGCGGTGAACAGCGGCAGGCTGCCGATCCCTAAATGCTGTCTGACCGCGTCGAGGCGTACGGCGGTATGGTTGGCGGCGTACCGCCCGTAGGTTTGCACCGTTTCTGTTTTGCCTTCCCGACGGAACTTCCAGCGCGCATCGGCGGGCGTTTCGCCAAGGCTAATGCAGCTATGCGCGCGCAGATCCTGCGGCGTGTACGGCGTACCGTGCTGCTGTAAATAGGCCTCAGTGGCGCAGATAACGTGCCTGATTGGCATCAGCGGTTTGCCATGCAGGCCGGGGGAGGGGGTATCGGTGATGCGTAGCGCCAGATCAATACCGTCATCGATAAAATCGAGAGGGCGATCTTCCAGCCGCAGGCAGACGTCCACCTGCGGGTAGCGGTGGAAAAACGCCATCATCAGCGGGTGGATCACAAAGCGGCCGACGGCTTTCGGGACGCTGAGCGTCAGCTTTCCCTGGGCGACCGTTTGGCGACTGCCTGCGGAATCCATTGCCTGTCGCGCCGCTTCCAGCATCTGCTGGGCATGCTGATATATCGTTTCCCCGGCATCGCTCAGTCGCAGCTTGCGGGTGGTACGCTGCAGCAGTTTGCAGCCCATCTCTCGCTCCAGCCGTGACACGCTGCGGCTAACGGCTGAAGGGGTAATGCCGTTCTGGCGGGCGACGGCGGAGAAGCTGCCCTGGTCGACTATCTGAACGAAAAGAGCGAGGTCGGGCAGGAGGTTCAGATTCATTTGTGCTCCCGGAGCAAGAGTGCATTGGCTGGTGGTGGGATTATCGCTGTCGGCATTAATAATATACTGGCCGGACAGAGAGGAGAATCACTATGACTGAACGGGTTTATTACACCAGCGATGCTACCGACGGGCGCGCCCAGATCATCGCCTGCACTGCAGAAGCGGATGGCCGTTACGCCATCGAACTGGATCGGACGCTGTTTCACCCGCAAGGGGGCGGTCAACCGGCGGACCGTGGATGGATTGCCGGGCAGGTGGTTGAGACGGTGGCTGTGCGCGGCGAAAGGGTGCTGCATATTCTGTCGCAACCCCTTCCCCTCGGTGAAGTGGAGATGAAAATTGATGCCTCCGCGAGACAGCTGCATGCTCGTCTGCATTCTGCCGGCCACCTGCTTGGCCTGGCGGGCGAACAGCTTGGCTGGCAACCGGTGAAAGCGCACCACTGGCCCGGCGAAGGGCGGATAACCTTTACCAGCAGGAATAGCGCCGCGCTGCCGGACGCCAGTGCGCTACTGGCGTTAGTAAAGGCATGGCAGGCGCAGGACTTACCGCGTCAGGTGACGTTCGCTGATGGCATGCGCAAGGTGGGATTCGGCGAGCTGCCAGCCTATCCCTGCGGAGGCACCCACGTCGCCCGTCTGGCGGAGCTGGGCGACATTGTCATTAGTCAGATTAAGATGAAGAAGGGGCAGCTGGTGGTCAGCTACACCCTGGCGTAAGGCTTTCTGCTCTACCGGAAGTATAATGTTTCCATAGCATTTCAATGCTGGTCGGTCGAGTTTGCCAGATTTAGTGCATCTTATTTCTTGAAACCAACAGATGACGAAAGCGTCGATTATCATCTCAGAGAGAGCACCCGCAAAGCTCGCATTTCAGCACAATCGTATAGTTTTTACTGATATCGTCCGCCGTTTGTCATAAATTTCTAATTATCGGCGTTTTTGAGTAGCGGCCCGCTGACGGGCTGGTTACTCTGAAAACAATTTACGTAATGTTAACAAAAGAGAATAGCTATGCATGATGCACAAATCCGCGTGGCCATCGCCGGCGCGGGCGGCCGGATGGGACGCCAGTTAATTCAGGCTGCATTGCAGATGGAAGGCGTGGCGCTGGGCGCGGCGCTGGAGCGCGAAGGGTCAAGCCTGGTGGGCAGCGACGCCGGCGAGCTGGCGGGCGCCGGCGAGCTGGCGGGCGCCGGCAAAGCGGGCGTCGCGGTGCAGAGCAGCCTGGCGGCGGTAAAAGATGATTTCGACGTGTTGATCGATTTTACCCGCCCGGAAGGCACGCTGAACCATCTGGCGTTTTGCCGCGAGCACAGCAAAGGGATGGTCATCGGCACCACCGGTTTTGACGACGCTGGCAAACAGGCGATTCGCGATGCCGCGCAGGACATTGCCATTGTCTTCGCCGCTAACTTTAGCGTTGGCGTCAATGTCCTGTTGAAGCTGCTGGAGAAGGCGGCGAAGGTGATGGGCGACTATACCGACATCGAAATTATCGAAGCGCACCACCGGCATAAAGTGGATGCGCCGTCAGGCACCGCGCTGGCGATGGGCGAAGCGATCGCCGGGGCATTGAACAAAGATCTTAAGGACTGCGCGGTCTACAGTCGTGAAGGCTACACTGGCGAACGCGTCCCGGGCACCATCGGCTTCGCGACCGTTCGCGCGGGCGATATCGTCGGGGAGCATACGGCAATGTTTGCTGACATCGGTGAGCGTATTGAAATCAGCCATAAAGCGTCCAGCCGCATGACCTTTGCAAATGGCGCCGTTCGTTCAGCATTATGGCTGAAAGACAAGAAAAATGGCCTGTTTGATATGCGTGATGTGCTGGATCTGAATAGTTTATAACGATTATTACCCATCGTGATGTGGTTATTGCTATCAATAAGTTATTGATGCAAAGGGCAATATTTTGTTGCCCTTTTTTATTTTTACGTATTACGGTGGATGTTTTGAGTTTAACGCGTAAAAAATACAGTATTAGCGTGTTTTTTAGTGAATGAAATGTAAATTTTGACCATCTGGTCCACTTTTTTGCCGAGCATCGCTCTGTTTTACACTCTTCCACATCCGCAAGCGTTTTCTCAGCCAGGTTTGTTGATCTTTTTGGCGTAAAAATCACGTGTTACGCACCAGTGGCGTAAAATGACATTAAAAATCTCCGCTTTAAGTTGACTTTTATCCGACATCTCTCCAGAATGCCGCCGTTTGCCAAAAATCTGCGGGCAACAGATTTGCATTGATTCAGATCGTGTTTATGAATTAATATGCAAATAAAGTGAGTGGATATTCTCTGGAGGATGTTTTGATTAAGTCAGCGCTATTGGTTCTGGAAGACGGAACCCAGTTTCACGGTCGGGCCATCGGGGCAACCGGCACGGCGGTTGGGGAAGTCGTTTTCAATACTTCAATGACCGGTTATCAAGAAATCCTCACTGATCCTTCCTATTCCCGCCAAATCGTCACTCTTACTTATCCTCATATTGGTAATGTCGGCACCAACGCCGCCGATGAAGAATCTTCTCAGGTACATGCGCAGGGTCTGGTTATTCGCGACCTGCCGCTGATTGCCAGCAACTTCCGCAGTACTGAAGACCTCTCTTCTTATCTGAAGCGCCATAACATCGTGGCGATTGCCGATATCGATACCCGCAAGCTGACGCGTCTGCTGCGTGAGAAAGGGGCGCAAAACGGCTGCATCATCGCGGGCGACAGCCCGGATGCCCAGCTGGCGCTGGAAAAAGCGAAAGCGTTCCCGGGCCTGAACGGCATGGACTTGGCGAAGGAAGTGACCACCGCAGAAACCTATAGCTGGACGCAAGGCAGCTGGACCCTGGCGGGCGACCTGCCGGAAGCGAAAGCGGAAAGCGAGCTGCCGTTCCACGTTGTGGCATATGACTTCGGCGCGAAACGCAACATCCTGCGCATGCTGGTTGACCGCGGCTGCCGCCTGACGGTGGTGCCGGCGAAGACCTCCGCCGCGGACGTGCTGGCGCTCAATCCGGACGGTATCTTCCTCTCCAACGGTCCTGGCGACCCGGCGCCGTGCGATTACGCTATCGAGGCGATTGAAAAATTCCTTGAGACCGATATTCCGGTATTCGGCATCTGCCTTGGCCATCAGCTACTGGCGCTGGCGAGCGGTGCCAAGACCATTAAGATGAAGTTCGGCCACCACGGCGGCAACCACCCGGTGAAAGATATTGATAACAACGTGGTGATGATCACTGCCCAGAACCACGGTTTCGCCGTAGATGAGGCGACGCTGCCGGCCAACCTGCGCGTGACCCATAAGTCGCTGTTCGACGGCACCCTGCAGGGGATCCATCGTACCGACAAACCGGCGTTCAGCTTCCAGGGGCACCCTGAAGCGAGCCCGGGGCCGCATGATGCCGCGCCGCTGTTCGACCACTTTATCGAGTTAATTGAGCAATACCGTCAGTCCGCGAAATAATCAGGAGTAAAAGAGCAATGCCAAAACGTACAGACATAAAAAGTATCCTGATTCTGGGCGCGGGCCCGATTGTTATCGGTCAGGCGTGTGAGTTTGACTACTCCGGCGCCCAGGCGTGTAAAGCGCTGCGCGAAGAGGGCTACCGCGTTATCCTGGTGAACTCTAACCCGGCGACCATCATGACCGACCCGGAAATGGCCGATGCCACCTACATCGAGCCGATTCACTGGGAAGTGGTGCGTAAAATCATCGAAAAAGAGCGCCCGGATGCGGTGCTGCCGACCATGGGCGGCCAGACGGCGCTGAACTGCGCGCTCGAGCTGGAGCGTCAGGGGGTACTGGCTGAATTCGGCGTGACCATGATTGGCGCCACCGCCGATGCGATTGATAAAGCCGAAGACCGTCGCCGTTTCGATATCGCAATGAAAAAAATCGGCCTCGACACCGCGCGCTCTGGTATCGCCCACACGATGGAAGAGGCGCTGGCGGTTGCCGCCGACGTTGGTTTCCCGTGCATCATCCGTCCGTCCTTCACCATGGGCGGCACCGGCGGCGGTATCGCCTATAACCGCGAAGAGTTCGAAGAAATTTGCGAACGCGGCCTGGATCTCTCTCCGACCAACGAACTGCTGATCGATGAATCGCTGATCGGTTGGAAAGAGTACGAGATGGAAGTGGTGCGCGATAAGAACGATAACTGCATCATCGTCTGCTCCATCGAAAACTTCGACGCCATGGGGATCCACACCGGTGACTCCATCACCGTTGCCCCGGCGCAGACCCTGACCGACAAAGAGTACCAGATCATGCGTAACGCCTCGATGGCGGTGCTGCGTGAAATCGGCGTCGAAACCGGCGGCTCTAACGTGCAGTTCGCGGTCAACCCGAAAAACGGTCGCCTGATCGTTATCGAAATGAACCCGCGCGTCTCCCGCTCCTCGGCGCTGGCCTCTAAGGCCACCGGCTTCCCGATTGCTAAAGTGGCAGCCAAGCTGGCGGTAGGTTATACCCTTGACGAGCTGATGAACGACATCACCGGCGGCCGCACCCCGGCTTCCTTTGAACCGTCCATTGACTACGTGGTCACTAAAATCCCACGCTTTAACTTCGAAAAATTCGCCGGCGCCAACGACCGTCTGACCACCCAGATGAAGTCTGTCGGCGAAGTGATGGCGATTGGTCGTACCCAGCAGGAATCCTTGCAGAAAGCGCTGCGCGGTCTGGAAGTGGGCGCTACCGGCTTCGACCCGAAAGTGAGCCTCGACGACCCGGAAGCGCTGACCAAAATCCGCCGCGAGCTGAAAGATGCCGGCGCTGAGCGTATCTGGTATATCGCTGACGCGTTCCGCGCGGGCCTCTCGGTTGACGGCGTCTTCAACCTGACCAACATCGACCGCTGGTTCCTGGTACAGATTGAAGAGCTGGTCCGTCTGGAAGAGAAAGTGGCGGAAGTGGGCATCAACGGCCTCGACGCTGACTTCCTGCGCACCCTGAAGCGTAAAGGCTTTGCCGATGCGCGTCTGGCGAAGCTGGCGGGCGTGCGGGAAGCGGAAATCCGCAAGCTGCGCGACCAGTATGACCTGCACCCGGTCTACAAGCGCGTGGACACCTGCGCTGCGGAATTTGCTACCGATACCGCCTACATGTACTCCACTTATGAAGAAGAGTGTGAGTCCAACCCGTCCGTTGACCGCGATAAAATCATGGTCCTCGGCGGCGGCCCGAACCGTATCGGTCAGGGTATCGAATTCGACTACTGCTGCGTACACGCCTCGCTGGCGCTGCGCGAGGACGGTTACGAGACCATCATGGTCAACTGTAACCCGGAAACCGTCTCTACCGACTACGACACCTCCGACCGTCTGTATTTTGAGCCGGTGACCCTGGAAGACGTGCTGGAAATCGTGCGCATCGAGAAGCCAAAAGGCGTTATCGTCCAGTACGGCGGCCAGACCCCGCTGAAGCTGGCGCGTGCCCTGGAAGCTGCCGGCGTGCCGGTTATCGGTACCAGTCCGGACGCTATCGACCGGGCGGAAGACCGTGAGCGCTTCCAGCACGCGGTTGACCGTCTGAAGCTGAAGCAGCCGGCGAACGCCACCGTCACCGCCATTGAGCAGGCGGTAGAGAAAGCGAAAGAGATTGGCTACCCGCTGGTGGTGCGTCCGTCTTATGTGCTCGGCGGCCGGGCGATGGAGATTGTCTATGACGAGCAGGATCTGCGCCGCTACTTCCAGACCGCGGTCAGCGTCTCCAACGACGCGCCGGTGCTGCTGGATCGCTTCCTCGACGATGCGATTGAAGTGGATGTCGATGCCATCTGCGATGGCGAAATGGTGCTGATTGGCGGCATCATGGAGCATATCGAGCAGGCAGGCGTCCACTCCGGCGACTCCGCCTGTTCCCTGCCAGCCTACACCCTGAGCAAAGAGATTCAGGATGTGATGCGCGAGCAGGTGCAGAAGCTGGCCTTCGAGTTGCAGGTTCGTGGCCTGATGAACGTCCAGTTCGCGGTGAAAGATAACGAAGTTTATCTGATTGAGGTCAACCCGCGTGCAGCGCGTACCGTACCGTTCGTCTCCAAAGCCACCGGCGTCCCGCTGGCGAAAGTGGCGGCGCGCGTGATGGCCGGTAAGACACTGGCGCAGCAGGGCGTGACCAAAGAGATCATCCCGCCGTACTACTCGGTGAAAGAGGTGGTCCTGCCGTTCAATAAATTCCCGGGCGTTGACCCGCTGTTAGGGCCAGAAATGCGCTCCACCGGGGAAGTGATGGGCGTCGGCCGCACCTTTGCCGAAGCGTTCGCCAAAGCGCAGCTGGGCAGCAACTCGACCATGAAGAAACAGGGTCGCGCGCTGCTCTCCGTCCGCGAAGGCGATAAAGAGCGCGTGGTTGACCTGGCGGCGAAGCTGCTGAAGTTTGGCTTCGAGCTGGATGCGACCCACGGTACGGCGATTGTGCTGGGTGAAGCGGGCATTAACCCGCGTCTGGTGAACAAGGTGCATGAAGGTCGTCCGCACATTCAGGACCGCATCAAGAATGGCGAATATACCTACATCATCAACACCACCGCAGGTCGCCAGGCGATTGAAGACTCCAAGCTGATTCGCCGCAGCGCGCTGCAGTACAAAGTGCATTACGACACCACCCTGAACGGCGGCTTTGCCACCGCGATGGCGCTGAACGCTGACGCCACCGAGAAGGTGATTTCGGTTCAGGAAATGCACGCGCAAATCACTAAATAAGCTTCCCGGCCTGGCCGGATAGCAACAATCCTGGGCTGACGACATCGTCAGCCTATTTTTTTGGGCCGCAGCCATCTTCAGAGAGTTCTGCTTTTAACCCCCTGTCGGGTCAGGCTAACTATAGTTAGCACCATAACGATACCTATTGATGAAAAGACAGGAGGATACAATGCGGAACAATATTCTGGTGGCATCCGCACTGGCAGCGACGGCAATCATGTTCGTGGCCGGCTGCTCATCGAATCAGTCGATCAAAACCACCGACGGCAAGACCATTGTTACCAGCGGCAAACCGCAGGTGGATGATGACACCGGCCTTGTCTCATACAAAAATGCCGAAACCGGCCGCGTGGAGCAGATTAACCGCGACCAGGTGAAGTCCATGGACGAGCTGGATAACTAAGGCCTGACGTTAACCCTCAGGGTGCGCGTTGCGTAAGCCATCGCGACATAAATCACAGTTATCATTGTAAGCGGTTCGCTTAACTGTCTACACTCTTGCTGATTACGACAAGAGCAAACGCAGGCCAATCAATGATTCTGATAATTTATGCGCATCCTTATCCGCAGCATTCTCATGCGAATAAGCGAATGCTTGAACAGGCAGGGACGCTTGAAGGCGTAGAGATACGCTCCCTCTATCAACTCTATCCCGACTTTAATATCGATGTCGCCGCCGAGCAGGCGGCGCTGGCCCGTGCCGATCTGGTTATCTGGCAGCATCCTATGCAGTGGTATAGCGTACCGCCGCTGCTCAAGCTGTGGATGGACAAGGTGCTGTCGCACGGCTGGGCCTATGGTCACAACGGTATTGCCCTGCGCGGTAAATCGCTGATGTGGGCGGTGACCACCGGCGGCGGTGAAAGCCACTTCGACATTGGCTCATTCCCCGGTTTTCCGGTGCTGGCGCAGCCGTTGCAGGCAACCGCGCTTTACTGCGGGATGAAATGGCTGCCGCCGTTCGCTATGCACTGCACCTTTATCTGCGATGATGAAACGCTGCAGGCGCAGGCCCGCCGCTATCGTCAACGCTTAATCGACTGGCAGGAGGCACACCAGAATGGATAGCCATACGCTGATACAGGCGTTGATTTACCTCGGCGCCGCGGCGCTGATTGTGCCCATCGCCGTCCGTCTGGGGCTTGGGTCAGTGCTGGGCTATCTCATCGCCGGCTGTATTATCGGCCCGTGGGCGCTGCGGCTGGTGACCGATGCCGAGGCGATTCTGCACTTTGCCGAGATTGGCGTGGTGCTGATGCTGTTCGTCATTGGTCTGGAGCTCGATCCGCAGCGCTTATGGAAGCTGCGCGCCTCGGTGTTTGGCGGCGGCGCACTGCAGATGGTGGCCTGCGGGGTGTTGATCGGCCTGTTCTGCATGCTGCTGGGCCTGCGCTGGCAGGTGGCCGAGCTGATTGGTATGACTCTGGCGCTTTCCTCAACCGCGATCGCTATGCAGGCGATGAATGAGCGCAATCTGACGGTGTCGCAGATGGGGCGCAGCGCCTTCGCAGTGCTGCTGTTCCAGGATATCGCCGCGATCCCGCTGGTGGCGATGATCCCGCTGCTGGCGGCCAGCGGCGGCGCCACTTCGCTGATGGCTTTTGCCCTCTCCGCGCTGAAAGTGGCCGCAGCGCTGGCGCTGGTGGTGGTCCTTGGGCGCTATCTGACCCGCCCGCTGCTGCGCTTTGTCGCCCGTTCCGGCCTGCGCGAAGTGTTCAGCGCCGTGGCCCTGTTCCTGGTCTTCGGCTTTGGCTTATTGCTGGAAGAGGTGGGGCTGTCGATGGCGATGGGGGCGTTTCTCGCCGGGGTGCTGCTGGCCAGCTCCGAATATCGTCATGCGCTGGAGAGTGATATTGAGCCGTTTAAAGGACTGCTGTTGGGGCTGTTCTTTATCGGCGTCGGCATGTCGATTGATTTCGGCACCCTGGTCACCCATCCGCTGCGCATTGTGATTTTGCTGGTCGGTTTCCTGGCGATAAAAATGCTGATGCTGTGGCTTATCGCCAGGCCGCTTGGCGTACCGCGCGCCCAGCGCCGCTGGTTTGCGGTGCTGCTGGGGCAGGGGAGTGAGTTCGCGTTTGTGGTGTTTGGCGCCGCGCGGATGGCGGATGTACTGGACGGCGAATGGGCAAAAGCGTTGACCCTGGCGGTGGCCCTGTCGATGGCGGCAACCCCCATTCTGCTGGTGCTGCTGACCCGTCTGGAGAAATCGTCCAGCGGCCAGGCGCGTGATGCTGACGAGATTGATGAAGAGCAGCCGCGGGTGATTGTTGCCGGCTTTGGCCGCTTCGGGCAGATTGCCGGGCGATTGCTGCTCTCAAGCGGGGTGAAGATGGTGATCCTCGATCATGACCCGGACCATGTCGATACCCTGCGCAAATTTGATATGAAGGTTTTCTACGGCGATGCCACCCGGGTCGATCTGCTGGAGTCGGCCGGGGCCGAAAAGGCGGAAGTGCTGATCAATGCCATTGACGATCCGCACGTCAGCCTGGAGCTGGTGGCGAGGGTAAAAGAGCATTTTCCGCATCTGCAGATCATCTCCCGCGCCCGCGATGTCGATCATTACATTCAGCTGCGCCAGGCTGGCGTCGAGGCCCCGGAGCGTGAAACCTTCGAGGCGGCGCTGAAGTCCGGCCGAATGACGCTGGAGGCGCTGGGGCTCGGCGCCTATGAAGCGCGCGAGCGGGCCGATCTGTTTCGTCGATTCAACCTGCAAATGGTCGAAGAGATGGTGGCGATGGCGGAAAACGATGCCGCGTCGCGGGTGGCGGTCTTCAAGCGGACCAGCGATATGCTGACCGGCATCATCAACGAAGATCGTCATCATCTGTCGCTGGTGCAGCGTCATGGCTGGCAGGGTACGGAAGAGGGCAGGCACACCGGGGATATCGCCGATGAGCCGGAAAATAAGCCCTCAGCCTGAGGCTGACCAGTAACATTTTGTTTTCGTTTGGATCCTCTTCTGGCGGCCCACGGTGTGAACGTGGGCTTGCCAGCAAATCAGAAAATTTTCTTATTCTTTACCCTCCGGCCAGTCGACGAAGTTGTACGCTTTCCGTATAGTGGCGACAATTTTTTGCACTCGGGAATGAATGAATGATCAGTCTGATTGCGGCGTTAGCGGTAGATCGCGTCATTGGTATGGAAAACGCCATGCCATGGAACCTGCCTGCCGATCTCGCCTGGTTCAAACGCAACACGTTAAATAAGCCGGTGGTGATGGGGCGTCTGACCTGGGAATCCATTGGGCGCCCATTGCCGGGGCGTAAAAATATCGTGATCAGCAGCAAACCCGGCAGCGACGATCGCGTGCAGTGGGTCTCCTCCGTAGAAGAAGCAATTGCCGCCTGCGGCGATGTGGAAGAGATTATGGTGATCGGCGGCGGCCGGGTGTATGAGCAGTTCCTGCCGAAAGCGCAGAAGCTCTACTTGACCCATATTGATGCGGAAGTGGAAGGCGATACCCATTTCCCGGATTACGATCCGGACGAATGGGAGTCGGTGTTCAGCGAGTTTCATGACGCCGACGCGCAGAACTCCCATAGCTACTGCTTTGAGATCCTCGAACGCCGTTAAGCGGGCAGGATAGCGATAAAAAAACCCCGGTCGCGTCTGGCGTGACCGGGGTTTTCTTTTGCATGAATTGCGCGACGATGGCGCACTCAGTATCTCGTCATGTTTCCCATCGCGGGCTTCGTCTTCCTGGAGCGCTGCCCAAGGCTACAAATGGCAAGGAAATGTAGGTCGGGTAAGGCGTAAGCCGCCACCCGACACAAAAGTGGCTCCGCGCCCGCAGTTCTTGCCCGGCGGCGCTGCGCTTGCGCGGGCCTACGGGACTGCGTCGTGTTTCCCATCGCTGACTTTGTCTTCCGGGAGCGCTGCCCGGGCTACAAATGGCAAGGAAATGTAGGTCGGGTAAGGCGTTAGCCGCCACCCGACAAAACGACGCAGCAGGTAGCCCGGATAAGGCGCAACGCGCCGCTATCCGGGAAGAGTCAGGACGCGACGGCTTCGCCTTCGTCGAGGCTTTTCTGCCGGTTTGACGGCTGGGTGAAGTACTGCTTATCTTCCCAGCGCAGGCAGGTGAGTTCCCCGCCCCAGCAGCAGCCGGTATCCAGGGCGTAAATCCCCTCCGGCGTGCCGCGTCCCTCCAGCGAAGCCCAGTGGCCAAAGGCAATGCTGTAGGCATTGCTGACCGGGCCGGGAATGGCAAACCACGGCTTCAGCGGCGCCGGGGCGTCCTCGGGCGCTTCCTTCGAATACATATCCAGCTGGCCGTTCGGGAAACAGTAGCGCATGCGGGTAAAGGCGTTAGAGATAAAGCGCAGGCGCGCCAGGCCGCTCAGCTCGTTGCTCCAGTGGTTCGGCATGTCGCCGTACATGGCATCGAGGAAGAAAGGATAGGAGTCGCTGGAGAGCACTGCTTCAACATCACGCGCGCACTGCTGGGCGGTCTCCAGATCCCACTGCGGCGTAATGCCGGCATGGGCCATCACCAGCTTTTTCTCTTCATCCACCTGCAGCAGCGGCTGGCGACGCAGCCAGTTGAGCAGCTCATCGGCATCCGGCGCTTCCAGCAGTGGTTTCAGACGATCCTTTGGCTTGTTGCGGCTGATACCGGCAAAGACCGCCAGCAGGTGTAAGTCATGGTTGCCCAGCACCAGTCGAACGCTGTCGCCCAGAGATTTGACATAGCGCAGGACCTCCAGCGATCCCGGGCCTCGGGCCACCAGATCGCCGGTCAGCCACAGCGTATCTCTCCGCGGATCGAATTCAACCTGCGCTAATAATGCGATCAGTTCATCGTAGCAACCGTGAACGTCGCCAATAAGGTATGTTGACATTGTTTTAATGAATGAGCGTTGGAACTGCGAGACGGAAAACAGGGATCTCAATACGGAACGGCGCGCCGTCGATATCGATCATCTCATAATGACCCTGCATGGTTCCCAGCGGCGTTTCAATCACTGCGCCGCTGGTATATTGATATTCACCGCCGGCGGGAATATGCGGTTGCTCGCCGACCACCCCTTCACCCTGAACTTCAGTCTCACGACCGTGGCCATTAGTGATGAGCCAGTAGCGGCCAAGCAGCTGAACCTGACTCCGCCCCAGGTTGCGAATGGTGACGGTGTAAGCGAAGACGTAGCGCTCTTCTTCCGGGGAAGACTGCGATTCGATATAGACGCTCTGTACCTGGACACACACCCGGGGCGAATGAATCATGGTTAGCTCTCCTTCGTTGGCAGATTGTCAGACAGCCAGTTGGCCATCAGGCAGTACTGCGCCACGGAAATATTTTCGGCGCGCATGGCCGGGTCGATGCCCAGCTCGGTCAGCACTTCCACGCTGAACAGATTGCCGAGACTGTTGCGGATAGTCTTGCGGCGCTGGTTGAACGCTTCGGTGGTGATGCGGCTCAGCACCCGGATCTCTTTGACCGGATACGGCATGGTGCTGTGCGGCACCAGGCGTACCACCGCGGAGTCGACCTTAGGCGGCGGGGTAAACGCGCTCGGCGGCACTTCGAGTACCGGGATCACCTGGCAATAATATTGTGCCATCACGCTTAACCGACCATACGCCTTACTGTTCGGTCCGGCAACCAGACGATTCACTACTTCCTTCTGCAGCATAAAGTGCATATCGGCAATGGCATCAGTATAGCTGAACAGATGGAACATCAGCGGGGTCGAGATATTGTACGGCAGGTTGCCGAAGACGCGCAGCGGCTGGCCCATTTTCTCCGCCAGTTCGCCAAAGTTCATGGTCATCGCATCCTGCTGATAGATGGTCAGCTTTGGACCGAGGAACGGATGCGTCTGCAGGCGAGCCGCCAGATCGCGGTCCAGTTCGATGACGGTCAGCTGGTCAAGGCGTTCGCCGACCGGCTCGGTCAGGGCCGCCAGGCCGGGGCCGATTTCAACCATCGCCTGGCCTTTCTGCGGGTTAATCGCCGAGACGATGCTGTCGATCACAAACTGATCGTTGAGGAAGTTCTGCCCGAAGCGTTTACGGGCTAAATGGCCCTGATGGACTCGATTATTCATTGGGTATTAACAATCATTTTGATGGCGAGATTAAGCGCCGTGATAAAACTGCCGACGTCCGCTTTTCCCTGGCCCGCTAATTCCAGTGCGGTGCCGTGGTCGACGGAGGTACGAATAAAAGGTAAACCGAGCGTAATGTTCACGCCGCGGCCAAAGCCCTGGTATTTTAGCACGGGCAGGCCCTGATCGTGGTACATCGCGAGTACCGCATCGGCATGATCAAGATATTTCGGCTGAAAGAGGGTGTCTGCCGGCAGCGGACCGCTGAGGTTCATCCCCTTTGCGCGCATCTCTTCCAGCACCGGAATGATGGTGTCTATCTCTTCTGTTCCCATATGGCCGCCTTCGCCAGCGTGCGGGTTAAGCCCGCAAACCAGCACATGCGGCTGGGCAATGCCAAATTTCGTGCGCAGGTCGTGATCGAGAATGGTGATGATCTCGCGCAGTAGCTCGGGGGTAATCGCTTCGCTGATGGCTTTCAACGGCAGATGAGTGGTGACCAGCGCCACCCGCAGCTCCTCGGTCGCCAACATCATCACCACTTTGCTGGCCTTCGCGCGCTCTTCAAAGAACTCGGTATGACCGGTAAAGGCGATACCGGCGTCGTTGATGTTGCCTTTATGCACCGGGCCGGTCACTAACGCCGCAAACTCGCCGCTAAGGCAGCCGTCGCAGGCGCGCGCCAGCGTCTCCACTACGTAGGCGCCGTTTTGCACATTCAGCACGCCGGGCTCCGCCGGGACGTTTAGCGCCACGTTCAGCAGCGTCAGGGTACCGGCGCGCTGAGGAACAGGAGGTTGCGCGGGATCGTAAGGGAGGAGAGATAAAGGAAGACCGAGCCGCTTGGCTCGGTCAGTTAACAGGGCGCCATCGGCGCAAATCACCAGCTCAACTGGCCAGTCGCGCTGGGCAAGCTGCACGACCAGGTCAGGGCCAATCCCGGCGGGTTCGCCGGGAGTGATAACAACTTTACGGGTTTCAGGCATCGATATTAGTTGCTCAGAATTTTAACATACGCACTGGCGCGCTGTTCCTGCATCCAGGTTGCCGCTTCTTCAGAGAATTTGCGGTTCATCAGCATGCGGTAAGCACGATCTTTCTGCGCGGCGTCGGTTCTGTCGACCTGACGGCTATCCAGCAGTTCGATCAGATGCCAGCCAAAGGAAGAGTGCACCGGTCCGCTGGTCTGCCCTTTGTTCAGACGCATCAGCGCATCGCGGAACGCCGGGTCAAAGATGTCCGGCGTGGCCCAGCCTAAATCACCGCCCTGGTTTGCCGAGCCCGGATCTTCCGAATAGGTTTTCGCCGCTTGAGCAAACGTGATTTTCCCGCTCTTAATCTCGGCTGCGATCTGTTCCAGCTTAGCCTGAGCCTGGGCGTCGTTCATGATCGGCGACGGTTTCAGCAGAATATGACGGGCGTGAACCTCGGTAACGGAGATATTCTGGGTACCACCGCGCAGGTCGTTGACTTTCAGAATGTGGAAACCAACGCCGGAACGAATCGGACCGACGATATCCCCTTTCTTCGCGGTGCTTAACGCCTGAGCGAAAATGCCCGGCAGCTCCTGGATACGGCCCCAGCCCATCTGGCCACCCTTCAGCGCCTGTTGGTCAGCGGAGTAGGTGATCGCCAGTTTGCCGAAGTTGGCGCCGTTGCGCGCCTGCTCAACGATGGAGTTTGCTTGCTCCTGGGCCGCGGCGACTTCATCAGAGGTCGGGTTCTCCGGCAGCGGGATCAGGATGTGGCTCAGGTTGAGCTCGGTGCTGGCGTCGTTCTGGTCGCCGATCTGTTTCGCCAGCGCTTCCACTTCCTGCGGCAGCACGGTGATGCGACGACGCACTTCATTGTTACGCACTTCCGAAATCAGCATCTCTTTACGGATCTGGTTACGGTAGGTGTTGTAGTTGATGCCTTCATAGGCCAGACGGCTGCGCATCTGATCCAAGGTCATATTATTTTGTTTGGCGATGTTGGCGATAGCCTGATCGAGCTGGTCGTCAGAGATCTTCACGCCCATCTTCTGCCCCATCTGTAACACGATCTGGTCCATGATCAGTCTTTCGAGGATTTGATGGCGCAGGGTGGCGTCATCCGGCAGCTGTTGGCCAGCCTGACCAGCATTGAGCTTAACCGATTGCATCAAACCATCGACGTCGCTTTCCAGCACGACGCCATTATTGACGACGGCCGCTACTTTATCGACCACCTGGGGGGCAGCGAAACTGGTATTCGCGATCATGGCGATACCGAGAAGCAGCGTTTTCCAGTTCTTCATACTTTTTCCATTTCGATTAACCGCAAATGCGGATGATGTTGTAGACCAGCCGCATCACAGGGAGCTCTGGTACGGTAAAATGTTCGAGCGCAGCATCTGCTGGGTGCCGAGGCCGTAGTTAGAGCTCAGACCGCGCAATTCGATATTGATTCCGAAGGTGTTATCGTATTTGCTCTCGCCGCCGTTGTCGTTGCTGTTCCAGCCGTTGACTTTACGTTCGTAGCCAAGACGGATGGCGTAGCAGCAGGAGTTATACTGCACACCCAACATCTGGTTTGCTGCTTTCCGGGTATTAGTATCGTAGTAGTAGGCCCCGACCACGGACCAGCGATCGACAATCGGCCAACTGGCGGTCATCCCCACCTGCGAAATACCCTGTTTATATTGTGCCGCGGTGGAATATGACGGCAGCGTGGCCTGAATATATTCCGGGCTGGCGTAACGATAGTTAAGCTGAACTAAGCGGTTCTCATCGCGACGGTATTCAATGGTGCCGTTACCAGTGGCAACGTTATCCAGACGCGTATCGTACTGGATCCCTCCGCGCAGACCCCATTCATCGGCAATGCGCCAGTAGGTATCGCCGGCCCAGACCAGTGAACCCGTGGTATCGTTGTTCTCCCAGTTGATGTTGTCATCACCGGTGCGTGACTCGGTGAAATAGTAGATTTGACCAACGGAAATATTAAAACGTTCCACCGCGGCGGCATCATACACGCGCGAGGTGAGCCCGGTGGTGACCTGATTAGCCGACGCGATGCGGTCCAGACCGCTATAGGTACGGTCGCGGAACAGACCGGTGTAATCCGACTGCAACAGCGTGGAGTCGTAGTTGCCGATTTCACTCTGATCGCGGTACGGCACGTACAGATACTGCACGCGCGGTTCCAGCGTTTGGGTGAATCCCTCCTGCAGGTCGCGTTCAAAGACCATTTTGCCGTCGACTTTAAACTGCGGCATTACGCGGCTGACGGACTCTTTATAGTCAGTGCCGTTGGCGGCATTGTACTTATCGAGGTTGCTTTGCTGGTAGTGAGTCGCCAGCAGCTTGGCTTCGGTATTCAGACTGCCCCAACCGTTGGACAGCGGCAGGTTGATCGTCGGTTCGAAGTGAACGCGGGTCGCTTCCGGCATGTTGTTATTCGAGTTAACAAAATGGGCAACCTGTCCATAGAGATGGGTATCGAACGGACCGACATCATTCTGGTAGTAGTTGACGTCGAGCTGCGGCTCAGCCGAATAGGAGTTGCTCGATTCGCGGTCAAAGACCTGGAACTGTTTGGTCGATACCGTGGCGTCAAAGTTCTGGTTGACGTAACCGGCGCTGAATTTCTGCGTCGCATAGCCGTCGGTACTGGAACCATATTTCGAGCTGAAGTCGTTGAAGTAGTCAGGATCGCTGACCTTGGTGTAGTCAGCGTTCAGACGCCATACCTGATCGATAACCCCTGAGTGGTTCCAGTAGAACAGCCAGCGGCGGCTGTTGCTGTCGCTCGAGTGGTCGTCTTCGTAGACTTTATCCGACGGCAGGTAGTCGAATTCAGTTAAGCCGCTGCCGAGCTGGGTCAGATAGCGGAACTCGTTTTCCCACATCACGCCGCCGCGTTTGTTCATATAGTGCGGAGTAATGGTGGCATCGAAGTTTGGCGCGATGTTCCAGTAGTACGGCAGGGAGAATTCCACGCCGTTTTTGGTGCTGTATTTCGCGTTCGGGATCAGGAAGCCTGAACGACGCTTATCGCCCACCGGCAGCTGCAGGTAGGGGCTATAGAAAATCGGCACAGAGCCAAGCTTGAAGCGGGCGTTCCAGATCTCGGCAACCTGCTCTTCGCGATCGTGGATAACTTCGCTGCCGACGACGCTCCAGGTGTCGGAGCCCGGCAGACAGGAGGTAAAGCTGCCGTTTTCGAGAATGGTATAGCGGTTTTCACCGCGCTGTTTCATCAGGTCGGCGGTGCCGCGTCCCTGGCGTCCGACCATTTGATAATCGCCCTGCCAGACGTTGGTATCTTTGGTATTCAGATTCGACCAGGCTTTTGGCCCTTTGAGGATCACCTGGTTATCGTCGTAATGCACGTTGCCCAGCGCGTCCACCGTGCGCACCGGCTGCGCCTGGCCCGCGGCCTGCTGCTGATGCAGCTGAACTTCGTCGGCGCGGAGGCGACTATTCCCCTGGTTAATATCGACGTTGCCGGTAAAGACGGCGTTGTCCGGGTAGTTGCCCTTCGCATGATCGGCGTTAATCGTCACCGGCAGATCGCCAGGACGACCTTCCACGAGCGGACGATCATAGCTTGGCACGCCAAGCATACATTGCGTTGCGAGATCGGCAGCGAGGCCTTGTTGGCTATACAAGGCGCTGGCAATCATCGTAGCCAGGAGGCTGGGAATACGTTTTTTCATACGTTGTATTTATTGTTCCATCATCTTGTGACAGCGGCTTGCAAACGGTCAGAGCCTAACTTACTCAACATTATCACGCTAGTGTTAATCCTGCCCGTTTCGAGCCCGAGCGTTAGGCACCCTGTTGAATGACGAGTATGATAAAGCAAATTATAGGCTATGTCCCACAATTGACCGAGGCGCGAGTGCCGGGTAACGTGCGGTCATATTCGAGCTTAACGGCGATAAACAGTTGGGGAGTCTATGCAGTATTTGGGTAAAGTGATTGGCGTGGCAGTGGCTTTGCTGATGGGGGGTGGGTTCTGGGGCGTGGTGCTTGGCTTTCTGGTCGGCCATATGTTTGACCGGGCGCGCAGCCGCCGGTTAAATCTCTTCGCCAATCAGCAGGAGCGTCAGTCGCTCTTCTTTTCCACCACCTTCGAAGTGATGGGGCACCTGACCAAATCCAAGGGCCGCGTTACCGAAGCGGATATTCATGTCGCCAATGTGCTAATGGATCGCATGAACCTGCATGGCGCCTCGCGCACCGCGGCGCAGCAGGCGTTTCGCGACGGTAAGGCCGACAACTATCCCCTGCGCGAGAAAATGCGTCAGCTGCGCAGCGTCTGCTTTGGCCGTTTCGATCTGATTCGGATGTTTCTGGAAATTCAGCTGCAGGCGGCGTTCGCTGATGGCGAACTGCATCCTAACGAACGTGAAGTGCTGTTCGTCATTGCCGACGAGCTCGGCATCTCCCGCGCCCAGTTCGATCAATTCCTGCGGATGATGCAGGGCGGCGCCCAGTTTGGCGGCGGTTCGCAGCAGCGCTCTTATGGCCAGCATGGCGGCAACGCCGGCTGGCAGCAGGCGCAGCGTGGGCCGACCCTCGAAGATGCCTGCAATGTGCTGGGAGTAAAACCGACCGACGACGCGGCGACGGTGAAGCGCGCCTATCGCAAGCTGATGAACGAACATCATCCGGACAAGCTGGTAGCGAAAGGTCTGCCGCCGGAGATGATGGAGATGGCCAAACAGAAGGCCCAGGAGATCCAGAAGGCCTGGGAGCTGATCAAAGAGCAGCGCGGCTTCTGACGTTTCCAGCCCCTCCCGTCCGGCGAGGGGTTTTAACTTTTGACCTTAGCGCGGCGATACAGCCGCCGCGGATGGCCAATTTTTCCGTACAGCATCTCCACTTCCAGAAAACCGATCTCAACGCCGTGCTCCAGATAGCGACGGGCGGTGGTTTTGCTAAGCCCGGCGGCGCTGACCACTTCATCAACGGAAAAACAGTGCGCTTCCCGGTCGCTAAACAGTCCCTGCACCAGCGCCAGCGTTTTCTCTTCAATCCCCTTGCTGCCGCTATCCACGCGATAGTTCTTCGCCTGCAGTTGATAGAGGGAATCGACGTTTTGCTGATCGACGATTTTCCACTCCCGTTGCTGATCGTAGAACTGGATAAAGCGCTCCAGCGACTGGCTCAGCCGCTTCCATGATACCGGCTTAAGGATATAGTCGAAGGCGCCGTTGCGGATGGCCTGGCTGCAGGTTTCCATATCGCTGGCGGCGGTGATAAAGATCACCGAGCATTGGCTGGTCGCCAGCGCCGGGTCGGTCATCAGCGTGACGCCTTTGCCGTCCGGTAAATAGTTATCCAGCAGCACCAGCTGCGGCGGCGTGGCGTGAAGCAGCTGCCGCGCCTGGGCGAGGGAGGCCGCCATGCCTGCCAGCCGCAGTCGCGGGTGTTTTTGCACAAGCTCGGCGTGCAGGCGCGCCAGTTCGCTCTCATCTTCAATGATTAGCACATCGACCAGGTCATGATGCATCGTGGGCCTCCGGTTGCGGACAGGCGTGCGCGTCGGCCGGGATAAATAGGGTGAAGATCGTTCCCCGCGGCGCGTTATCGGCGACTTCGATGGTGCCGCCCGCCTGAGTGACATAATGTTCAATAAGATACAGACCAATGCCGTGATCGCCACGGGTTTTGGTGGTGACGCCGCGTTCAAAAATGCGCTCGCGGATATCGGGGCGGATGCCGACGCCGCGGTCGGCCACTTCGATAATCAACTCCCGGGCGTTGAGCTGGATCAGGACTTCCACCGGCTCATGCGGCAGCTCGGCACGCTGCGTGGCTTCGATGGCGTTATCCAGCAGGTTGCCGATGATGGAGATCAGCTCGGATTCCATCAGCGACGGCAGGGGGCGGTCGATACGGCAGGCCGGGTCGAAGCTCAGCGCCACGCCTTTTTCGCGGGCGCGGGTGGCTTTGCCGAGCAGCAGACCGCATAGCGTCGGCGAGTGGAAGTGCGAGGAGATAAAATCCAGTAGCTCCTGAGCATGTTCCGACTGGGCCTGAATATAGCGGATCGCTTCGTCATAATGGCCCATATGCAGCAGGCCGGAGAGGGTAGTCATCCGGTTGAGCTGCTCGTGGCGCATGATGCGCAGATTGTCGACATAGCGCTTCACCTGGCTCAGCTGGGCGGTGAGGGCATTGATTTCATTGCGGTCACGGAATGTGATCACCCAGCCCTGCAGGGTATTCTCCAGCATAATGCGCACCCGACTGGCGAGCACGGTCAACTGGTTGAAGCGGCACAGCTCATCGTGGGTATCGCGTTCGAGCATGTCGCCGCTGGCGAAAAAGGGCTGCGGCGAAATGACGCTGTCGATCGACTGACCGCGCAGCTGGCGGGCGGGCTGGCTGAGCCCCAGCAGGCTGCGGGCGGCATGGTTTATCACCTCAATACGCCGCTGGTGATCGATGACGATCACCCCCTCAAAGATCGACTCCATCATCGCCTTTTGCTGGCGAACCAGCAGGCCAATTTCCCGCGGCTCGAGCGAAAAAATTTGCTTCTTGATGCTGCGGGTAAAGTACCAGGAGAAGATAAACAGGGCGATGAGCAGCAGGACGGCGGCGATAAAAATATTGATCACTTTAGTCAGAGTAATGCTGTCGAGATAGCTGGTGAGGTAGCCGACGGAGACAATACCGATCACACGCCCTGCGTCATCAACGATGGGCGTTTTGCTGCGCAGCGAGACCCCGAGGCCGCCTTTGCGAATGGTGGTGATGGATTTTCCTTCCAGTACCGCCTGGTTGTCGCCGCCGACCAGTCGGGTGCCGACCCACTCCGGATGGACGGAATGAAACAGATGAACTCCCTGACGGTCGCCGATGACGATAAAGCTGGCGTCGCTATGGGCGGCGATTTGCTGCATAAACGCCTGAATCGCCTGTGGATCGTGCCGGCTGACCTGTTGACGTAAATTCGGCATCAGGGCTATCTCTTCGGCCTGTATTTTGGCCCGGGCGCTCATCTCCTGATAAAGCTGGCGGCTGGCGTCAAAATAATAATAAATGCCCAGCGCGATAAAAAGGACCGAGAAAAAAGCGACCAGAGAAATAAACAGCTTATATTGAAAAGATAATTTCATAGGCCCCGGACGACGTATTAACCATACCGGCACTCTAACATTTTTCTGTCACGTGACGTAAATGTTAAGGGAAAGTTGTGATCAGCGGCGCAGGCGCGGGCTGCCGCCAGCGGTCGCGGCGGAAATAGGCGGCCGGCGGGAAATAAAAACCATAAAAACCACAGTCATAAATCAGAGATATATCACTCCCGGGCAGTTCAGCGAATAGAAACCATAAAAACCATAGTGACCATTAAAACTTCTTTTTTAATCTGGGAAGCTTCACATTAACGACGCCGCTGTCCCTTTACGCTGAAAATGAATAATAACGACAGGGCTGAATTTATGAGCACCACAGACAATGCATTCTCTGCAACCCTTGAACCGATCGATACGCCGAAAACCACGCTCAAGCAGCGCTGGTGGCATATCATGGATAACTGGAAGGTGGGGATCGTCCCGCTGCCGCTGTTTCTGCTGGCCGGAGGACTGATTGCCCTCGACTGCCTTGGCGGCAAACTGCCGAGCGATATCGTGGTGATGGTGGCCACCCTGGCTTTCTTTGGCTTCGCCTGCGGCGAGTTTGGTAAACGCCTCCCGGTGCTGGGGAAACTCGGTGCGGCGGCGATCTGCGCCACCTTTATTCCTTCCGCGCTGGTCCACTATGGTCTGCTGCCTGACGTGGTTATTGAATCCACGACCAAATTCTATAAATCCACTAACATCCTCTATCTCTATATCTGCTGCATCATTGTCGGCAGCATCATGAGTATGAACCGCACCACGCTGATTCAGGGCTTTCTGAAGATCTTCTTCCCGATGCTGTGCGGCGAAGTGGTCGGCATGCTGGTGGGCATCGGCGTCGGCACGCTGCTGGGCATGGAGCCGTTCCAGGTGTTCTTCTTTATCGTGCTGCCGATTATGGCCGGCGGCGTGGGAGAGGGGGCGATCCCGCTGTCAATGGGTTATGCCGCGCTGATGCATATGGAGCAGGGCGTGGCCCTGGGCCGGGTATTGCCGATGGTGATGCTTGGCAGCCTGACGGCGATCGTCATCTCCGGCTGCCTCAACCAGCTCGGCAAGCGCTTCCCGCATCTGACCGGCGAAGGGCAACTGATGCCGAACCGCAGCCATGAAACCCGCAGCCTCAGCGAGAGCGAAGGCGTGAGCGGTAAGACCGACGTTGGGACCCTCGCCTCCGGCGCGCTGCTGGCGGTACTGCTGTATATGATGGGGATGCTCGGCCACAAACTGATTGGTCTGCCGGCGCCGGTAGGCATGCTGTTCCTCGCGGTGCTGTTAAAGCTGGCTAACGTGGTGTCTCCGCGTCTGCAGGAGGGGTCGCAGATGGTGTATAAATTCTTCCGCACCGCGGTCACCTACCCGATCCTCTTTGCCGTTGGCGTGGCGATCACCCCGTGGCAGGAACTGGTAAACGCCTTCACTTTAACCAACCTGCTGGTGATCGTCAGTACCGTCTCCGCGCTGGTGGCGACCGGTTTCCTGGTTGGTAAAAAGATAGGGATGCACCCGATCGATGTGGCGATTGTTTCCTGTTGCCAGAGCGGGCAGGGCGGCACCGGCGATGTGGCGATCCTGACCGCCGGCAACCGCATGAGCCTGATGCCGTTCGCGCAGATCGCTACCCGCATCGGCGGGGCGATAAATGTCTCGCTGGGGTTGCTGTTCCTCAGCCACTATCTGGCGTGATATAACGCTACGCTCAGCGATAAATCTGCTATTTTCCGCTACAGAACGCCGAAAATATCTGCGTTCTGTATCCTAAATGCTCCGCATTTAGCGTTACAATCAGCGCGCGATCGGCTATCGCAACCATCATCATGACAGTCCAGGCGCTGTCGTATTTATCATATGTAGGAGAGGAATTAATGTCAGTGGATACTCCCGCCCAGGCGGGCGTCAGCATCGACGCATTGCTGGCGGCGAAAGAGCAGCGTGCAGCCCGCCAGGCCGACTGGTTGGCCCATTATCAGCAGCCTGTTATTTCCCTGACCCTGGTGACCCCGGGGGCGGTGAAGGACAGCATTCGCTATCGCAATATGATGGGCGTTGCCCTCCAGGCCTGCGATCAGCTGCTGTGGAAGCACCGCTGGCAAACGCTGGATCGTCAGGTGCTATGGCTGCCGACCGGGCCAGAAGCGCTGTGGTGCGTAGCGCATCCGGCCAGCGAAATCAAAGCGATGTGCAGTACGCTGGAGCAGAGCCATCCGCTGGGACGCCTGTGGGATATCGATGTAATCTGTCCGCAGAACGGGCTGGTGGGACGCCAGTCGCTGGGCGAATCGCAGCGCCGCTGCCTGCTGTGCGATGAGCCGGCGCACGCCTGTGCGCGCAGCCGTCGTCACGACACCGATCTCGTCGTCGCCCGCGTTGAGCAGATGATTGACGCGTGGTTCGCCCGCGATTAATCGGGATTGTTTTCTGTATCCTCACTAATCCGAGTTGCACGCAGCCAACCCGCATGCAACTCGAAGTATGAGCGTTAAAAGTCGATCGGCGCGCGAAAGGTCATCGCGTTGCCGTAGGCAGGATGGGTGATGGTGAGCGTCTCGGCGTGCAGCAGCAGGCGCGGGGCCATCGCCAGCGCCTGCGGCGTGGCATAGAAGCGGTCGCCAAGGATCGGATGCCCCAGCGCCAGCATATGCACGCGCAGCTGGTGCGACCGCCCGGTAATCGGCTTCAGGCGCACGCGGGCGGTGTTATCCTCTGCGTACTCCAGCACCTCATATTCGGTTTGCGCCGCTTTGCCGGTTTCATAGCACACCTTCTGCTTTGGCCGGTTCGGCCAGTCGCAAATCAGCGGTAAATCCACGAGGCCTTCCGCCGGCTGCGGATGGCCCCAGACGCGGGCGACGTACTGCTTCTTCGGCTCGCGCTCGCGGAACTGACGCTTCAGTTCACGCTCGGCGGCTTTATTCAGCGCCACCACAATCACGCCGCTGGTGGCCATATCCAGGCGATGCACCGATTCGGCCTGCGGGAAGTCGCGCTGAATGCGCGTCATCACGCTGTCTTTATGCTCCTCAAGACGACCGGGGACGGACAACAAGCCGCTCGGCTTGTTGACCACCATGATGTGCTCATCCTGATACAGGATCACCAGCCAGGGATCCTGCGGCGGATTGTAGTTTTCCATCGCCATGTTCGCGTTCCGTTACTGGTGAGTGACGACGATCAGACGCAGCGCGTCCAGACGCCATCCGGCCTGCGCCAGCGCATCCATCACCTGCTGACGGTTGCTTTCGATCGCCGCCAGTTCGTCGTCACGGATGTTCGGGTTCACCGCCTTCAGCGCTTCCAGACGCGACAGCTCCGCCGTCAGCTTTTCATCGGCTTCGTTACGCGCCGCGTCGATCAGCCCCTGCGCCGCTTTGGCGATCTGCGCTTCACCCTGCTGCAGAATCGCATGAACGTCCTGCTGCACCGCATTGACCAGCTTGCTACCGGTATGGCGGTTGACCGCGCTCAGCTGGCGGTTGAAGCTTTCGAACTCCACCTGCGCGGCGAGGTTGTTGCCGTTTTTATCCAGCAGCATGCGAACCGGGGTCGCCGGCAGGAAGCGGTTGAGCTGCAGCTGCTTCGGCGCCTGCGCTTCGACGACATAGATCAGCTCCAGCAGCAGGGTGCCGACCGGCAGCGCCTTGTTCTTCAGCAGGGAAATGGTGCTGCTGCCGGTATCGCCGGAAAGGATCAGGTCCAGACCGTTGCGTATCAGCGGGTGTTCCCAGGTAATAAATTGCGCATCTTCACGCGACAGCGCCACGTCACGTTCGAAGGTGATGGTGCAACCGTCTTCCGGCAGGCCCGGGAAATCCGGCACCAGCATATGGTCGGAAGGGGTGAGGACGATCAGGTTTTCACCGCGGTCGTCCTGGTTGATGCCGACGATATCGAACAGGTTCATCGAGAAAGCGATCAGGCTGGTGTCGTCATCCTGCTCTTCGATGCTCTCCGCCAGGGCCTGGGCTTTCTCGCCGCCGTTGGAGTGGATCTCCAGCAGACGGTCGCGGCCCTGCTCCAGCTGCGCCTTCAGGGCATCATGCTGTTGGCGGCAGGATTTGATCAGATCGTCAAAGCCGTCGATGGATTCCGGCGCCGCAAGATAGTTGATCAGTTCATCGTGCACGCTGTCGTAGACGGTGCGACCGGTCGGGCAGGTATGTTCGAAGGCGTCGAGCCCTTCGTGATACCAGCGCACCAGCACCGACTGCGCGGTTTTTTCCAGGTACGGAACGTGGATCTGGATATCGTGCGCCTGGCCGATACGGTCGAGACGACCGATACGCTGCTCCAGCAGATCCGGGTTAAACGGCAGGTCGAACATCACCAGGTTGCTGGCGAACTGGAAGTTGCGTCCTTCGGAGCCGATCTCGGAGCACAGCAGCACCTGGGCGCCGGTGTCTTCTTCAGCAAACCACGCCGCGGCGCGGTCGCGTTCGATAATCGACATCCCTTCATGGAACACCGCGGCGCGGATGCCTTCGCGCTCGCGCAGCACCTGCTCCAGCTGCAGGGCGGTGGCGGCCTTAGCGCAGATTACCAGCACCTTCTGCGAGCGATGGCTGGTCAGGTAGCCCATCAGCCACTCGACGCGCGGGTCGAAGTTCCACCAGGTACCGGTATCACCTTCAAATTCCTGATAGATCTGCTCCGGATAGAGCATGTCGCGCGCGCGCTCTTCCGCGGTTTTGCGCGCGCCCATAATGCCGGACACTTTGATGGCCGTCTGGTACTGGGTCGGCAGCGGCAGACGAATGGTGTGCAGCTCGCGTTTCGGGAAACCTTTGACGCCGTTACGGGTATTACGGAACAGCACGCGGCTGGTGCCGTGGCGGTCCATCAGCATCGAGATCAGCTCCTGGCGCGCGGCCTGGGCATCTTCGCGATCGCTGTTGGCGGCCTGCAGCAGCGGCTCGATATCCTGCTCGCCGATCAGATCGCCCAGGGTATTGAGTTCGCTATCGCTCAGCTTGTTGCCCGCCAGCAGCAGCGCGACGGCGTCGGCCACCGGACGGTAGTTCTGCTGTTCTTCGACAAACTGTTCAAAATCGTGGAAGCGGTTCGGATCCAACAGACGCAGGCGCGCAAAATGGCTCTCCATTCCCAGCTGTTCCGGCGTCGCGGTGAGCAGCAGGATACCCGGCACGCGCTCAGCCAGCTGTTCAATAGCCTGATATTCACGGCTCGGCGCCTCTTCGCTCCACACCAGGTGGTGCGCTTCGTCGACCACCATCAGGTCCCACTCGGCGTCGCACAGGTGCTCCAGGCGCTGCTTGCTGCGACGCACGAAGTCTAAAGAGCAGATCACCAGCTGTTCGGTTTCGAACGGATTGTAGGCATCGTGCTGCGCTTCGGCGTAGCGCTCGTCGTCGAACAGCGAGAAACGCAGGTTGAAACGGCGCAGCATCTCCACCAGCCACTGGTGCTGGAGGGTTTCCGGGACCACGATCAGCACGCGCTCGGCGGCGCCGGAGAGCAGCTGCTGGTGCAGGATCATCCCGGCTTCAATGGTTTTACCTAAGCCCACTTCATCGGCCAGCAGGACGCGCGGCGCGTGACGACGGCCCACATCGTGGGCAATATGCAGCTGGTGCGGGATCAGGCTGGTGCGCTGGCCGCGCAGGCCGCTCCACGGCATGCGGTACTGTTCGCTCTGGAACTTGCGCGCGCGGTAGCGCAGGGCAAAGCGATCCATGCGGTCGATTTGGCCGGCGAACAGGCGGTCCTGCGGTTTGCTGAATACCAGTTTGCTGTCGAGCAGCACTTCACGCAGGGTGACGTTCGTTTCCTGGGTGTCCAGGCGGGTGCCAGTGTAGGACAGCAGCCCGTTCTCTTCATTCACTTTGTCAACGTGGAGCTGCCAGCCTTCATGGCTGGTGATGGTGTCGCCCGGGTTAAACATTACGCGGGTGATCGGGGAATCGTTGCGAGAGTACAGACGGTTTTCGCCGATGGCGGGGAAAAGGAGAGTGACCATGCGCGCATCCAGCGCTACCACCGTCCCTAATCCTAGTTCGCTCTCTGTGTCGCTAATCCAGCGTTGACCAAGTGTAAAAGGCATATATGTTCGGCTCTTTAGTTCTTTAATTGCAGGCAATAGTTGATCATCTCCATGAACAATCGGAGATGCGTCAAAATTGGGGCCAGGAATGGAAAGGGCGCTATATTACTGGATGGCAGAACGTTCGTCACGTTCTCCTCACGCTTCATTTTTAGGCTTTCGTGCCCGTGGAATGGGTGACAAAAAATCAAAATAGCCCCAACTGTCCTGTCACTATTGTAGCAAAGTCATCGTTGACGAAGGGCAGGATCCCTTCCGCCACCGGCTGCAACTGCTTTGTTAAATAGTGATCGTAATCGAGCGGCGACTGCTGGTAATCCACCGGCTCCGGGCCGCTGGTGGTCCAGACGTATTTGATGGTGCCGCGCTGCTGATACTGCTGCGCCCGCCCAAGCTTCAGGTTGTGTTCATCGGCAAGCCGGGCGGCGCGCACGTGCGGCGGTACGTTGCGCTGATACTCCGCCAGCGGCCGGCGCAGGCGTTTGCGATAAACCAGCTGTTCGTCGAGCTCGCCGTTCATCAGCCTGGCGATAGTCTCCCGCACATAATCCTGATA
Source organism: Klebsiella sp. 28 (assembly GCF_018223905.1). Lineage (NCBI taxonomy): Bacteria > Pseudomonadati > Pseudomonadota > Gammaproteobacteria > Enterobacterales > Enterobacteriaceae > Klebsiella > Klebsiella sp. 28. The sequence goes on along the minus strand of NZ_JAGRQY010000021.1, from coordinate 1,936 downwards.
CGGCTGGTTGCGGAAGATGCGCAGGTATAACTCCTGTTGAAACTGCTGGGCCAGCGGCGTCCAGTCGGTACGCACCGTTTCCAGCCCCTTAAACACCATGCGCTGGGCATCGCCCTCCTGAATCATCCCGGCATAGCGCTTCTTGCTGCCGGTATCGGCGCCGCGGATCGTCGGCATTAAAAAGCGGCAGAAGTGGGTTTCATACTCCAGCTCCAGGGCGCTGGTAAGCTGGCTTTTGCTAAGCTCCTGCGCCCACCAGGCGTTGACATCGCTGACCAGCTCGCGGCCGATCTCCGCCGCCTGGGCTTCGCTGTGCGGGCGCTTAAGCCAGACGAAGGTGGAGTCGGTATCGCCGTAGATAACGTCATAGCCTTTGGCTTCAATTAACGCTTTAGTCTGGCGCATGATCGCATGGCCGCGCATGGTGATCGACGAGGCGAGACGCGGGTCGAAGAAGCGGCAGGCGCTGGTCCCCAGCACGCCGTAAAAGGCGTTCATAATGATCTTCAGCGCCTGGGAGAGCGGCTTATTGTGCTGGCGTTTGGCTTCATCCCGGCCGTGCCAGATCTGGCTGACAATCCCCGGCAGGCAGTGCTTATCTCGCGAGAAGCGGGCGCCGAGGAAGCCCTCGATACTGTGCTGGTCATCGGGTTGCGCCAGCCCTTCAACCAGGCCGACCGGATCGATTAAAAAGGTACGAATAATCGACGGATACAGGCTTTTATAGTCCAGCACCAGCACCGAGTCATACAGGCCGGGGCGGGAGTCCATCACGTAGCCGCCGGGGCTCGCCTGCGGCGGTACGTCGCCGAGATTCGGCGCCACGTAGCCCAGGCGGTGCATGCGCGGGAAATAGAGATGGCTGAAGGCGGCGACCGAGCCGCCGTGGCGGTCGGCGGGCAGACCGTTGACCGTCGCCCGTTCGAGCAAAAACGGCATGATCTCCGTTTTGTGGAAGATCCGCGTCACCAGCTCGCAATCCTGCAGGTTATAGATGGCCAGCGCCGGTTTGTCTTCATGAAACCGGCGATCGATCTCATCCATCCGATCCCATGGGTTGTCGATGGCTTTGCCTTCTCCCAGCAGCTCGCGGGCCACCGCCTCCAGCGAAAAGGAGGAGAAATTCCAGAACGCCGATTTTAGCGCGTCGATGCCGTCGATAATCAGCCGCCCGTTGGCCTGGGCGAAAAAGACGCCGTTCTTAAAGCCGTGCTCACGCCACTCCAGCTCGCTGTTGCCGCGGCCGAGCCGCAGCGGGATACGATAGCGTTCGGCGTGCTTTTGCAGAACGCGCAGATCGAACTGCACCACGTTCCAGCCGATCAGCACGTCGGGGTCGTGTTCGGCAAACCAGGCGTTGAGCTTTTCCAGCAGCAGGGGACGGCTGGCGATGAAGACCAGCTCGAAGTCGACGTCTGGCGGCGTTTCCGGTTCGGGGCCCAGCATGTAGACCACCCTCTGGCCGCAGCCTTCCAGACCGATGCAGTACAGCTCGCCGTGGCGGCTGGTTTCGATATCCAGCGACACCCATTTCAGCGGCGGACGATAGTCAGGGTTCGGCTTCATGCGCGCGTTGACCAGCTGCGAGCCGCGCGTTTCGCCTTCCACCCACACCGGGGCGGTGATAAAGCGCTCCATCAGATAGCGCTCCGGCGGGCGGATATCGCCTTCGTAAACGGTGACGCCGCTGTCGCGGAGCATCTTCTCCAGACGCATCAACTGGCGATGGGCGCGGCAGTAGAGGCCAACAATCGGCTGACGGTGGAAATCTTTCAGGGCCAGCGGGGCGAAGCGGAGCCCTTTCTCCCCCTGCAGCAGCCGTTCAGCCTGCGCCCGCTGCGCTTCGGGAATAAAGGCGACGGACTCCTGCGGCGGGAGGGTTACCTGCAGCGGACCGTCGTCGGTGGCCAGCCAGAAGGAGAGCTCGGTGCCCTGC